>JBLHWD010000001.1:0-19343 GCA_047628995.1 Saprospiraceae bacterium
CACTATTTTATTTAAATTCTTATTGCTGACCTCTAGAGAAAAAGGAAATAATCACTATGGCTGTACAGAACAATAACCGCGGCATTCGCCTGACGTTAATATGGATTTTCGTAGTTATTGCACTGGTTATGCTCGGGTTTATTAATAAAATAAATCAGCCGCGTATCTTGAGTCCTGAACAGCTGATGAAATCTGGCGCTATACTGCTTGATACGCCTCGTAAATTTAGTGGGTTTGAATTAACAGATCATAACGGACAGCTTTTCACACCAAGCAATTTAGAGGGCAAGTGGAGCTTGCTTTTTTTCGGTTTTACTCACTGCCCAGACATCTGTCCAACCACAATGGCTACTACAGCAAAGCTCTATGAGTCGATGCTTGAAGAGGATAAGGAAAAACTTCAAGTAGTCCTAGTCTCACTTGATCCTGAACGCGACACTCCAGAAAAACTTTCTCAGTATGTGCCTTTCTTTAATAAAGAATTTATTGGAGCTACAGGAAATAAGCATATATTAATGAGCTTAGGGGTGCAGCTTAATATTCCCTATTCTAGAGTCTCATTGACAGGGGGCGACTATACGATTGATCATAGCGGTAACCTAGTAATCATCAATCCTTATGGCCATTATCACGGATTCTTCAGGCCGCCATTTGATATACAAAAAATGAAAGTTTCCTTGAAGTCCATAATGGTAACGTTTGATCAGCAGAAATAAGACTACCGGTTACCTCTAAAGAGTGAAATTAAAAATAAGACACCTGCGCTTAATACTATAGATGGACCTGCGGGGGTGTCTATATACCACGAGCATGCCAGGCCCAATAGAACCGCAAGACAGCCAATTACACTAGCAAAAAACGCCATTTGTTCTGGTGTTTTGGAAAAGCTCCTTGCTGTTGCTGCAGGAATAACCAGCAAGGCTGTAATCAGCAGCACCCCTACTACTTTCATTGCCACTGCAATTTCTAAAGCTATGATTAACATGAAGGCTGTCCTTACTGCCTTAAAGCGAACCCCTTCAACTCTTGCTAGCTCTTCATCAATAGTAATTGCTAGTAGCGGGTTCCATAGTTTTACCAGCAAAATCATTGTGATAAGGCCTATTCCGTATATTGTTATTATGTCGTTTTTATTGACTGTTAATAAATCTCCAAATAATAAACTCAAAATATCAACTCTTACATCTGGCATAAGTGCCATTGCAACCAATCCAATAGCCAAAGAAGTATGAGAGAGAATTCCTAGTAATGTGTCAGAGGCAAGATTTTTCTGTTGTTGCAGGACGACCAGTATCATCGCAAACATCAAGCATGTCACAATCACTGACAAGGTCGGATCAATTGAAAAAAGTAATGCAATAGCAATTCCTAGCAGTGAAGAATGGGCTAAGGTATCACCAAAATATGCCATGCGACGCCAAACAATAAATGCCCCGAGCGGACCAGTGATTATGGCCACTCCAATTCCTGCCAGCAGTGCGTAAAGAAGGACATCAATCATGGAGGCATCCCCGCTCGTTTATATCAGCTGCCCCAGTGTTTTTTACGGCCCCATGTAGATCATGATCATGATCATGATGATGTGTATATGTAGTATAAGCCGTTGTTTTGTCACCAAAAAGCTCTATAAATGCTGGATTGTTACTAACTTGATCAGGACGCCCATGGCAGCATATATGCTGATTTAAGCAGATCACTTCATTTGTAGAAGACATAACAAGATGAAGGTCATGAGAAACCATAAGGACAGCGCAATTCAATCTGTCATGTAGTTGGCTTATTAAAGCATATAGAGCCTCCTGCCCTACTACATCAACACCTTGAACGGGCTCATCAAGTACTAAAAAATTTGGCTTACGGAGAATTGCTCGTGCTAAAAGGGCTCTTTGCATTTCACCACCTGACAATGATGATAGTGGACAGTGTAGAAGTCTTAAAATACCAACCTCATCTAAAACTGCAGAGCAGAGTTTGGTGCTTTTTTCGGTTAGTGTTAAGAATCTCTCTAGTGTAATTGGTAGTGTTGGATCAATATGTAATTTTTGTGGCATATAGCCTATGCGTAAATCGGGAGATCGATAAATGGCTCCTTCGCTTGCATCCACTAACCCAAGTACAATTTTTACGAGTGTTGTTTTGCCGGCGCCATTTGGGCCAATTAAAGTAATGATTTGTCCTTGGCTAATACTTAAGTCAATGGCAGACAACGCTTTTTCGCCATTAAAACATTTGCTAATACTACTAAGTTTAACAAGAGGGGTATTCATGATATTTTTTCCTGCTGACAGTCCGGGCAAAGCCCAATTACTTCAACGATTTGTGTTTCTGCTTGAAACCCAGTTCGCTCAGAGGTATGTAAGATAATATTTTTCATTTTCTCAGTGCTACATTCAGCGGTAGAGCGACATATTCGACAGATGAGAAAAAAATCGTTGTGTGTTTCTTCGGGAAAAGAACGGCCTATATAAGCATTTAGTGAGGTAATTCGATGAATGAGCCTAAGATTAAGAAGAAATTCAATTGCGCGATATACAGTCGGTGCCTTTATCCGCTTTCCTGTTTGAATATTTAAAGCTAGTGTATCGACAATATCATATGCACCTAAAGGCTGGTGGCTGGCCCAGATGGACCTGAGTACAATTTCTCGAATGGGGGTGAGTCGTGCTCTGCTTTCCTCACATATCAACTTGGCTCGGTCTAGCGCAGTCACAATACAGCGTTGATGATCATGTGTTTGATAGGCAAGACGAGAATAAGTTAACATACTTGAAGTCCTAAATATTTAAAATATAATGTTATCTTGTAACATTTTAATAAATAAATTCGTATTACACTATTGAATATCTTATCATTAACTGGCCTATAGAAGTAAATAGGTAGGATAACTTATTAGTTACTTCTACATAATGATACATTATAACATAATAAATTGTAGGGTATTAAAAAATATGATTAAATTCTTTGCTGCTATTGTGATCGCTCTGATTATTTTTCCGGCTTCGGCTTCGGCTGCACCAACACCAACACCTGCAATTACAGCCTCAATAAGGCCTATTGCTATGTTAATAAAAGCAGTTGTGGGGAGTGATATTCCTGTCAGGGTAATGCTCTCAAGCAATGTATCTCCTCACGACTATGAACTTAAATTTTCAGATATAAGATCCATTAAAAATTCAGATTTATTTGTTTGGGTGGGCCCAGAACTTGAGAGCGGTCTGCACAAGGCAATTAAAAATCATCCATCAGACAGCATTATTCAGCTGACGAAGATGAACAATATTAACTGGCCTGAATTACATCCTGAACATTCACATAGCCACAAAGAGCATGGTGATGCGATGGAGGGCGAATTGAGAGGCGAATATAACCGTGATCCTCATATATGGCTAGATCCAGAAAATAGTTTAAAAGTTGTTAAAGAGCTTAGTTCCATCTTGGGAAATAGATATCCTAAGTATAAAAATAGTTTTGATAAAAATGTTGAAAAATTTTCTTTAATGATTGTAGATATTGATAGAGAAATGAAGAAGAAATTTGAACAAGTAAAAGACAAAGGTTTCATAGTGGTACATGATGGATATGGACATTTTGTAGAGCATTATGGACTTCACCAAATCGGAATTATTAGTGTAATTGAGGGCATGTCATCAACGGCCAAGCACAGGGCAAAATTGGCTGAGCTAAGTGTTGATGCTGCCTGTATCTTTACTGATCCCCAGCACAACAATAAAATCGCAAGGCAGCTAGCTAGCAACTACAAACTTAAATCGAAAGAACTAGACCCAATGGGTCAAAGTATTGACTTAAAGCATAATAGTTTTATTGAATTTTATAGTGATTTTTCTAATACTGTCCTAGCATGCTTAGAGTAATATGGTGTTCATAGCAATGGACGAATAGTATATGACAAACAAAGCACCGCTAATCTTAGTGGACGGATCTTCTTACCTTTATCGTGCATTTCATGCGTTGCCTCCATTAGTAACATCTTTGGGTGAACCTACTGGTGCCGTCAAGGGTGTGATTTCAATGATGCGTAGAATGATGAAGGACTATCCTAATAGTCCAATTGTGGTTATTTTTGATGCTAAAGGAAAAACGTTCAGAGATGATCTCTACTCGGAATATAAGTCGCATAGACCGCCTATGCCAGATGATCTTCGTCTTCAAATTGAGCCGATTCACCAAATTATAAAAGCCATGGGACTGCCTATGCTTGTCATTGATGGTGTTGAGGCAGATGACGTTATAGGCACGCTTGCGCTAAGTGCAGCAGGGCAGCAGCAAGACGTAGTGATCTCTACAGGCGATAAAGATATGGCTCAGTTGGTTGGCCCGCACGTAAGTCTCATAAATACTATGACTAATACATATATGGATCGAGAGGGAGTAATTGAAAAATTTGGAATTCCTCCAGAATTGATTGTCGATTATTTGGCGCTTGTGGGTGACAAATCGGACAATATACCAGGCGTCCCTGGAATTGGTGAAAAAACAGCGTTAGGTATATTACAGGGTGTTGGGGGCCTTTCTGATATATACAAGGATGTTACAAAAATAGCTGGGTTAGAGTTTCGTGGTGCAAAAAAAATACCAAATAAGATGCTGGAACATAAAAAGTTAGCCGATCTCTCATACAAACTGGCAACTATAAAAACAGATGTAGATCTAGACCAAACGATAGAAAGCTTAGTAAACACGGATCAAGATAGTGAACAGCTTCTTTACTGGTTTCAGAGACTAGAACTGAAAACATGGAGTAACGAGTTAACAGTAGTAGGCAGCAAGGAATCTAATTTATCTCTTCTTGCAGTCCAAGAAAAAGATTACCAGGTTATTTATTTAGAAAGTCAGCTTGATAATTGGATAGAATTGTTGAGGTCTTCCGAATACTTTTCTTTCGATGCAGAAACAACAAGTTTGAATTATATGGAAGCTAAAATAGTTGGGGTGTCGTTCTCAGTCAGTCCCAACCAAGCGGCATATGTTCCTTTGGGGCATGATTATCTTGGCGCACCAGTGCAACTAAATCGCAATACAGTCTTAGGAAAGCTAAAGCCTATTTTAGAGGATTCTTCAGTTTATAAGTTAGGCCAAAATCTAAAATATGATATGAATGTCCTTATAAATCATGGTATTAAGCTATCAGGAGTCAAATTCGATACTATGCTTGAATCTTATGTAATCAATTCTGTAGGAGGCCGCCATAATATGGATAGCTTGGCTACAAAGTATCTGAAAGAAGAAACAATTCACTTTGAGGATCTAGCAGGTAAAGGTTCAGGACAGTTGACATTTAATCAAATATCGATCGAAAAGGCCGCCCCCTATGCAGCAGAAGATGCAGATGTAGCTCTCCGCCTACACGATGCCATGTGGCCTATGCTTAAAGATGAGAAAGGCTTGTTAAATATATTTAAAACAATTGAAATTCCCTTAATACCAGTGCTGTCTCGTATGGAGAGAAATGGAGCCTTGGTAGATGCAAAATTATTATCTGATCAGAGCCAAGAGCTTGGTATTAGGCTTGATGAGATAGAAGAAGAAGCATATCAGCTGGCTGGAGAAAGGTTTAATCTGGCATCACCGAAGCAGGTAGGACAAATTCTGTTTGAAAAGCTGAATATTCCTGTATTGAAAAAAACTGCAAAGGGGGCGCCATCAACAAAAGAAGAAGTATTGACTGAGTTGGCGCTGGATCACCCTTTGCCAAAGTTATTATTAGAACATAGAACTTTATCTAAGCTAAAATCTACCTATACAGATAAGCTGCCAAAAATGGTTAGCCCAGTAAGCGGACGCATTCACACCTCTTATCATCAAGCGGTCACTGCTACAGGAAGACTGTCCTCGTCAGACCCTAATTTGCAAAATATTCCCATACGCACATCAGAAGGAAGAAGAATCCGTCAGGCATTTGTTGCCCCTAAAGATTCAAAAATCATAGCTGCAGATTATTCACAAATAGAACTTCGTATAATGGCGCACTTGTCCGGGGATAAGGGTTTAACTAATGCATTTTTGCAAGGGCTTGATGTGCATCAAGCAACTGCCGCTGAAGTATTTGGCGTAGACTTAAGTGAAGTTACCAAGGATCAAAGACGAAGCGCAAAAGCTATAAACTTTGGGCTAATATACGGAATGTCAGCTTTTGGTTTGGGCCGCCAACTTCGTATTGGTCGAAACCAGGCACAAGAATATATAGATAAATATTTTGCACGCTATCCGAGCGTTAAGTCTTATATGGATAATACACGAATAATGGCAGCTGAAAATGGCTTTGTGGAAACTTTATTTGGTCGTCGCCTGTACTTACCAGAAATAAATTCGAGCAACGGAATGCGAAGACAGGCCGCAGAACGGACAGCGATAAACGCTCCAATGCAAGGGACAGCGGCAGATATTATAAAGCTGGCAATGATAGACGTAGATTGTTGGTTAGCCGATTCTGGATTAAAATCGAAAATGATTATGCAGGTGCATGATGAGCTAGTTTTAGAGGTTCCAGAGTGCGAAACTCACATAATAAGTGAGGGTCTAAGGAGTCGCATGTCAACTGTCGCAGATTTAGATGTCCCTCTGTTAGTTGACCTGGGTGCCGGGAGTAACTGGGATGAAGCACATTAATAAAAAATTAAAAGTGTTTAATTGAAAATAGTTTAGTTTTTAAGGAACTTTTTCATTTAAAAGCATCTAACTTAGTACGCAATGGATATTTATGCTTTCCCCCAAGAAAGAATTTCTCTCAAAGCGTTACACCTAAACCCAGTCACCGCCGAATGACTGGGTTTTTTATTACCATTAAAATCATGCTAGCCACTTTTCTAAGCATTCATTGAGCTCATCAAGACCTTCTTTTTTAAGAGATGAAAAAGTCTGTAAAGATATGTTGGCGGTCAGACCTTCTTCGGCAAGTTCCTGCTTTACTTTTAGCAAAGTGTTGTTGGCAGGCCCTTTTTTTAATTTGTCTGACTTTGTTAATAATAAATGTATAGGCATTTCAGATTCCGATGCCCAACGAATCATCTGCCAATCATACTTTTGAAGTGGGTGTCGAATATCCATCAGCATGACCAAACCCTTAAGAGATTGCCTTTCTTGAAGATAACCAGCAAGATTACGGTCCCATTTTTGCTTAATTGCTTTTGGCACTTTAGCAAACCCGTAGCCTGGCAAATCCACTAAGCGGCAGTCTTCATCAAGGGTAAAGAAATTTAGTAGCTGTGTTCTACCAGGGGTTTTGCTGGTGCGAGCAAGCTTCTTATTGTTCGTTAAAGTGTTGATAGCACTTGATTTTCCAGCATTTGATCGGCCTGCAAAAGCAACCTCTTTGCCTGTATCGTCAGGAGCTTGCTTAATGGAAGGTGCGCTAATTAAAAACTCAGCTTTATTAAATAAAATATTTTTGGACATATATGGCCTGTTAGGTATCTTGATTTCACTCTTAAGATCAGGAAAGAGTTGGTATATAATGCTGCTTAGGTTTACAAAAAGACAACACTAAATTTTATATTGTAGCGGAATGCAGAGAGCGGATTAACTAATGAAAAAAATGATTTTAAATTTGACCGCAGTCTTTGGCTGCATTATAGCTTGTTCCTTCAGTTTTGCTGCTGGTGATGCAGATATGGGGAAATCAAAAATAGCTATGTGTTCTGGTTGTCATGGTTCTGATGGTAACAGTGCAGTAGCATCTTTTCCGAAATTAGCTGGACAGGGTGAAAAATATCTTACAAAGCAATTAAAAGATATAAAGTCAGGCCGACGAAAAATAGATTCGATGATTGGAATACTAGATGGTTTTTCAGATCAGGATTTAGCTGATATAGCCGCCTTTTATTCTTCGCAGAATATACAAATTTCTGGAGCACAAGAAAAGAATCTTGATATAGGAGAGGCTATATATCGAGGAGGAAATATAGAAACTGGTGTTGCCGCTTGCACAGGGTGTCATTCGCCTTCTGCGCAAGGCAATAATCCTGCTGGATATCCTTCGCTAGGCGGACAATTTGCCCAATATACTGGGAAACAATTAAGGGCATGGCGAACTGGTGCGCATGACCCTGAAAATAAAGATGCTAGGACTAATGATGGAGACTCAAAAATTATGCGAGGTGTAGCTGAGCATATGAGTGATGTTGAAATTGATGCAGTCGCTAACTTTATTGCCGGACTAAAGTGATTAGTTTTTAATTAAAAACAGGAGACCTGATCATAATTCCCCAACTACAAAGGTATAAATCAATGATTCGTGTATTAGCTTATTTCTTGCTTATTATGGCAGCGTCCTCTGCTCTATTTTGTCAGGCAGCAGATAATTCATATCAGTCTGGTGTTCATTACGAGACTCTGCCTAATCCAGTGTTGACTCGTGATACTTCTAAAATAGAAGTGGTGGACCTTTTTTGGTATGGATGCAGCCACTGCTATACCTTTAAGCCAAAGCTAGAATCATGGCAAAAAATTCAATTGTCCGACGTTGATTTTGTTGGAGTCCCTGCAGTTTGGTCGGCTGAAATGCGCTTGCATGCTAAGGCCTATTATACAGCCCAAGCCCTTAAAATTTTTGATCTAATGCATGGCGTTATCTTTGATGCCATGCATCTAAAAAAAGAAAAGCTTAAAAATGAGAGTGAGATAACTAAACTTTTTGTTGCCCATGGTGCGGATCTCGAAAAATTTTCTAAGATATTCAATTCAGGCACTATAGAAATGGCCGTAGATTTCGCAGAAAAAAAACAAGCAAAGTATAGGTTGAGAGGCACCCCAGAAATGGTAGTAAACGGTAAATATAGGATTTCTGGGAAGAGTGCAGGCAGCCAAAGTGAGATGTTAAAAGTGGCCACTTTTTTGATTGAAAAAGAACGAGATCAGCTTAAATAATAGTGAGCTAAAACTTATCAGTGTATTTGTAATGAAAAGTGATAGTTATTTTTCTGCTGTCATTATGTAAAATATTTCAATTCTCTATCTTTTCAGGCAACAATTTATGAAACCGACACAGAAACCAGCTAATCCTAATTTTTCTTCCGGCCCTTGCAGTAAGCGACCAGGCTATGATGTGAGTAATTTAGATCTTTCGTCACTTGGCCGCTCTCACCGAGCTGTTGTGGGTAAGGCTGCCTTGAAGCGGGCCTGCGTTGAAACGTCAGAGATTCTTGGGCTGCCTGAAGGCTACTTAGTTGGCGTTGTCCCGGCTTCAGATACCGGTGCTTTTGAAATGGCTATGTGGTCGTTACTTGGCCCAAGACCTGTTGACATTTTTTCTTGGGAGTCATTCGGCCAAGGCTGGGTGACAGATATAATAAAGCAATTAAAGCTCGAGAACGTACATAATTTTAGTGCTGATTATGGCCAACTTCCTGACCTTGGCCAGGCTAATGCTGACCATGATATAGTTTTTACTTGGAATGGGACTACTTCTGGGGTAAAAGTTCCTGATGCTGATTGGATCGCATCAGAAAGAAATGGGTTAACTATCTGTGATGCTACCTCTGCCGTCTTTGCAATGGATCTTCCATGGGAAAAACTAGATGTTGTCACCTTTAGTTGGCAGAAAGTTTTAGGAGGAGAGGGAGCGCATGGTATGCTTATACTTAGCCCTCGTGCTGTCCAAAGACTAGAAAGCTACTCCCCATCCTGGCCAATGCCTAAAATTTTTAGGCTAACAAAAGGCGGTAAATTAATCGATGGAATTTTTAGAGGAGAGACGATCAATACTCCCTCAATGTTATGTGTAGCAGACTATTTAGATGCTCTTGATTGGGTTAAGTCCATAGGTGGAGTTCAGGCAGCTATATCTAGATCAGAAAAAAATCTTGATGTAATCCGGCAGTTTGTCGAACATAACGAGTGGATTAATTTTTTAGCTGAAGGTTCTGATATATTGTCAAATACCAGTATTTGTTTGATTCTTGATTTAGAGGCCGACAGGGTAAAACAGCTTGTAAAATTGCTAGAAAAAGAAGAAGTAGCTTACGACATAGGGGCTTATCGTGATGCCCCAGCAGGATTGCGTATTTGGGGTGGAGCTACTGTAGAGTCTTCAGATCTTGAGGCGCTTATGCCTTGGGTTAAATGGGCGTATCATCAGGTTGTGTGATAAAACCTTAATCATGTCAGATATAGAGTAAGAAAATATGTATAAAGTCCGCACTTATAATAAAATTTCCTCTAAAGGGTTAAATCGCTTTAGCGCTAAGAATTATGTTGTTTCTGACGATGCATCTGCTCCAGATGCCTTTATGCTCAGAAGCCAAAAGCTTCATGATGAAGAAATACCTTCGAGTGTTAAGGCCGTAGCTCGTGCTGGAGCAGGTGTAAATAATATCCCAGTAGAAAAATTTACTCAGAAAGGAATTGTCGTTTTCAATACCCCTGGCGCTAATGCTAACGCGGTAAAAGAACTCGTGGCTTCTGCATTACTTATTTCTTCAAGAGATATTTTTGGAGGAATGAATTATGTACAGGGGCTGACTGATATTCAAGACGCTGCTGAGATGTCCAAATTGCTCGAAAAGAAAAAAAGTCAGTTTGCAGGTTCTGAAATTGCAGGAAAAACTCTAGGGGTAGTCGGACTTGGTGCTATTGGGTCCATGGTAGCCAATATGGCGTTAGAGCTAGGTATGAATGTTGTTGGTTTCGATCCCGCAATGTCTGTTGAGGCGGCCTGGAGGTTGTCTCGCAAGGTGGTAAAAATGGATAGCTTGCAAAATTTATTGGCAGAGGCAGACTTTATAACATTGCATGTCCCGGCGTTAGATGTAACAAGGCATCTTATAAATCAAGAAACACTGGCCTATATGAAGACGTCTGCAACTTTGCTTAATTTTGCTCGTGAAGAGGTAGTTGATTCGATTGCTGTCAAAAATTCTTTAGATAATAAAACATTAAATAAATATGTTACGGACTTCCCTATACCTGAGTTATTAGGACGAAGGGATGTAATATTAATGCCCCATATTGGCGCCAGCACAGCAGAGGCAGAAGAAAATTGCGCTGTTATGGCTGCAGATCAGCTTATGGATTACCTAGAGCAGGGAAACATTTGTAATTCAGTAAATTTTCCGACGACAAAAATGCCAAAAAATAGAGGACATAGGATTACATTCTGTAATAATAATGTACCTAAAATTCTAGGCAATGTACTCTCGTTGCTGGCTGATCAGAGTTTAAATGTGATCGATATGGTTAATAAAAGTAGGAACGATATCGCTTATAATATTATAGATGTTGAGTCAGAACCGACACAGGGTTTACTTGATAAAATTTCTAATGTGAAAGGTATTTTAAGCGTTCGATTAGTCTGAAAGCGCCATTTACGGCTCATTTTAGGCTCTAAATATCGGTTCATTCTGGGGGAATATAAGTGTCACTTGAAGGTGCTCGCCGAGAATATCAATATGACTCTTTGACTAGAGAGTCTTTAAAAGAGTGCCCTATAGATCAATTTTCCTGCTGGATGGATCAGGCGATAAACTCAAAATTATCTGATCCTACAGCCATGTCCTTGGCAACAAGCGACTCCCATAGTAAACCATGGCAGCGAACCGTCTTATTAAAAGAGTTTGATAAAGATGGATTTGTATTTTATACAAACCTTAAAAGTCGCAAAGCAGGTGAGATAGAAAATAATCCAAATGTAAGCCTTCTCTTTCCTTGGTTTAGTCTTGATCGACAGGTAATTATAGGGGGGAGCATAGAAAAAATTTCTGACATTAAAGCTCTTAACTATTTCAGGAAGCGTCCGAGAGCCAGCCAAATAGCGGCGTTGACTTCAAAGCAAAGCTCTAAATTACTTTCACGGGATGACCTCGTGAGCGAATTCAGTCGTTTAGAGAAAAAATATGCAGAAAAAGAAGTACCTTTCCCAAGTTGGTGGGGTGGCTATAGAGTAATACCTACTGAAATAGAGTTTTGGCAAGGGGGAAAATTGCGGCTACATGATCGATTTCAATACTTGCTGATCGATAATAGGTGGACTATTTCTCGACTTTCCCCTTAAGATCAGTGCACCCTTTATTTACGTTTCATAGAAAGGAAAAATTCATCATTGGTCGTTGAGCCCTTAAGTTTGTCAATCAAGAATTCAATAGCGTCAGAATCTTCCATGCTGTGTAGCAGCTTGCGAAGAATCCAGACTTTCTGTAAGTCGTCTTCTGTCATCAGCAGGTCTTCACGGCGTGTCCCAGACCTGCGAATGTTTATAGCTGGATAAACTCGTTTTTCAGATACTTTTCGGTCGAGGTGGAGCTCTAAGTTCCCTGTTCCCTTGAACTCTTCGTAAATCACCTCATCCATTTTTGATCCAGTTTCAACTAGCGCGGTAGCTATTATTGTCAAACTCCCGCCCTGCTCAATATTTCTTGCCGCTCCAAAGAAGCGTTTTGGTCGCTCTAAAGCGTGCGCATCAACACCGCCTGAAAGAACTTTCCCGGAAGAGGGCTGAACGGTATTGAAGGCTCTAGCAAGTCGTGTAATAGAATCAAGAAGAATGACAACATCCTTCTTGTGCTCTACCAATCTTTTTGCTTTCTCTATTACCATTTCAGCTACTTGGACGTGTCTAGAAGGCGGCTCATCAAAAGTCGATGCAACTACTTCTCCTCGGACAGTTCGCTGCATCTCTGTAACTTCTTCTGGCCTTTCGTCGATTAGCAATACAATAATGTGGCATTCAGGATTATTGCGAATGATCGCCTGCGCCGTGAGCTGCATCATTATGGTTTTGCCTACTTTAGGTGGCGCCACAATGAGACCTCTCTGGCCTTTTCCAATTGGCGAAATTAAATCAATAATACGACCGGTAAGATCCTCTGTGGATCCGTTGCCTGATTCAAGGACTAAACGATCGTCTGGAAATAAAGGGGTAAGATTTTCAAATAAAATTTTATTTCGAGCATCTTCAGGCTTATCAAAATTGATTTCATCCAGTTTTAACATGGCGAAGTAGCGCTCACCCTCTTTGGGGGGCCTAATCTTTCCAGCGATTGAATCACCTGTTCTTAGATTAAAGCGACGAATCTGACTGGGTGATACATAGATATCATCTGGTCCAGCGAGATATGATGCGTCTGATGATCTTAAGAAACCAAATCCATCAGGTAAAATTTCTAAAACACCTTCTCCGTAAATATCTTCGCCACTTTTTGCATGGCGCTTAAGGATGCTAAAAATCACATCCTGTTTTCTGGAGCGGGCTAAATTGTCGAGACCATTTTCTGAGGCAATTTTTATGAGCTCATCAATGGGTTTGGTTTTAAGTTCTGTTAGATTCATAAATGTAAGATATATAAGGTTGTTAATATTTGAATGGGAAATATTCCAAAAACAACTACTTTGCGCGATGACAAAAGGCTAGCTAGAATTTGGTGATTGTCTCAATCTTGGGATTCTTGGAGTGCGGTAGTCTCAGATTATAGTACCGATAATGCTAAATCGCAATACATTAAAGTAGTAAAAATTTATCATCAATTAAATGCTAACTACAGGCTCTCTTTAATAAATTCAACTAATTGAGCTTTAGAAAGTGCGCCTACTTTTGTAGTTTCTACGTTACCGTCCTTAAATATAATTAAAGTTGGGATACCCCGAACATTAAACTTGTTTGGCGTAATAGAGTTTTCGTCTACGTCTATTTTGCATATTTTTATTCGGCCAGCATATTCGGCAGATAGCTCATCTAGCATAGGCGCAATCATTTTACATGGCCCACACCAAGCAGCCCAAAAGTCTAGCAATACCGGAACGTCAGCATTTAGAACATCATCTTCAAAGCTAGCGTCGGTAACGTGAACGATATGTTCGCTCATACTATGCAATCTCCATTATTAGGGTATAAGTTAATTGTAAAGACTCAGAAGGTCAATGATAACACTCGCTTTGGGTAGCAAACAAATGTCAATCCCAAGTTTTACCTATTTAACACCAAAACAGATGGGCTAAATAAACAATTATGCTACAAAATATCTAGTTAGGTCAAAAATGTAATCGACGCAGGTGAAGCTTGCTTTCAATATTTTAGGGTTATTAAGTATTTAATTTTCGAGAAAAACTTCAAGCACAGAATTTAAAAACATATGACCCTTTGTAGTGGGACAAATTTTTTCGTCTAAACTTTCAATTAGTTTCTGCTTTTTTAACGCCCTCAAGGGTCGCTCTATTTCATTAATAGACACCCCAGTTCTACCTTCAAAAGTACTTTTGCTGACACCGTGGTTGAGACGAAGTGCGTTCATCATAAACTCTAAAGGTATCTCCTTTGAATTAATTTGTTTGGATGCAGCTGTATAAGATTTCCTTTTGTCCAGGTAATCTGACGGCGATCGCGTTTTTTGCATGCGTAAAATTTTTTTCTTTTCTGGTAGGGTGATTTTTCCGTGAGCCCCTGCGCCAATTCCTAAGTAGTCACCAAACTCCCAATAGTTCATATTGTGCATAGACCTGTCTTTGTTTTTACAATATGCAGATACTTCATATTTTTTATAGCCAGCATCCAGCAGTATCTTTTCTCCTTTGTTTTGAATTGACTCAAGAAGAATATCTGTAGGTAGCTTAGGAGGCTTGTTGAAAAATACTGTGTTAGGCTCAATGGTAAGCTGGTACCAAGAAATATGAGATGGCTCTAATTTTATAGCGTTAACTAAGTCATCAACTGCGTCGTTAGTATCTTGACCCGGCAGTCCATGCATTAGGTCGATATTTATGTTTTCAAAACCAGCATTTTTTGCATTTTTAACTGCATCAATTGCCTGTTGTGCAGAATGTATACGTCCAAGAGATTCTAAGTGATCGTCGCTAAAGCTTTGTACGCCAATTGATAAGCGATTTACGCCCTGACTTCTAAAGCCAGAAAATTTTTCTTGCTCAAATGTCCCTGGATTTGCTTCTAGGGTTATTTCTATATCTTTGTCAAAGCCGATACGAAGCTTGGCTGCTTGAATAATTTTTCCTATTGCGTCTGCCGAAAATAAACTTGGAGTACCCCCACCAAAAAAAATTGAACTAATTTTTCTGCCTTGGACATAGTTTAGTGATCTATCTAGATCTTCAATTAACGCCGCTAGGTACTCTTTTTCAGGAATATTTTTATCAGCAACATGTGAGTTAAAGTCACAGTAAGGGCACTTTTTTACACACCATGGGATATGCACATAAAGTGAAAGAGGCGGAAGATACAATTGAGATTGTTGCATAGTGCTTATTATAATTTCTAATATGGTAACAATGGTTTAGTTTGTCTATTTAATTATAGAGATAATTTTTGTATTAGCTCAGCTATTGCTTTGCTGCGATGGCTCAGCTTATTTTTTTCTTCTTGCCCTAACTCAGCTGAAGTGCATTTAAGTTCCGGAAGATAAAAAATAGGGTCATAGCCAAATCCATGCTCTCCTGCTGGATGTACAGCGATAACTCCTTTCCAGCTCCCATGAGCAATAATTGGAGTAGGATCTTCAGCATATCGCATGTGCACTATAACGCACTGGAAACGAGCTGTGCGTTCAAGCAAGGGCACATCCATTAAAGTGGATAATAATTTCGAAATATTTTTTTCATCTGTTGAGTCTTCACCAGAAAAACGAGATGAATATATACCAGGAGCTCCATTCAGACAGTCAACTTCAAGACCAGAGTCGTCTGCTATTGAAGGCAAGCCAGTGAGCTTAGATGCATGACGTGCTTTAATTAAAGCATTTTCAACAAAGCTAAGACCATCCTCGATGGCATCAGGAACGTTAAATTTTGACTGTGGGTGTATTTCGAAATCCAACCCTGAGAGCAGCCGTTTGAATTCTTTTAGTTTACCCTTGTTGCTGGTTGCGAGTATTATTTTCATGCTGCAGGACTCTTTAACTTCAATAAAATTATAAAGATGATACGGTCAAAAGCTACTTTTCATAATAAAATTTATTTTGGAATGAGAAAGAAAGAAGCTCTTTACTTAACTCTGTCTGAATTTGAATTTTAAATGTCAATATATCTTCGTTGTAATACTCAAACGGAGCTAGGTAATAGACTGCTTGACCTTCTCTGACCTCGAAGAAATCCAATTTTTTTTGCTGTGCAAGCATGTTGGAGGCGGTACCAGAAAGAAGAGCAGTTTCTCCCCCCATTTTGTCAGCCCGCGTAACCGCAATGGTTACCAAGCCCTTATCTTTGCCTCGAGAAATATTATAAATACTGGCAATTTCAGGAAGAATAAAGCTGCTATTAAAAGAGCTATAGAAGATTCTGTAGTCGCCAATATCTTTATATGGTTTCTCGTCCGCAGAGACATTGAATATTGATGTTGCTAGCAGAGATAAAAGTAATAAAAATCTTAGATTTATCATTGTCTTAATATCCGTGATGTAGAATATATGATTAATCTACTTGCTGAGTAAGTAGATAGCAGTGTCAGAAAACAAATTAGGCCATAGGTTTTTTAGATATTTGTCAGGAACATGCTCTGCGGCAAATCTTCTGTTTTTGATATGAATATTTTTATCAGCACAGAGTTTCTCAAAGTCAAAAACAGTGCAGAAGTGAATATTAGGTGTATTGTACCACTGATAGCTTAGCTTTTTAGTTACAGGCATTCGTCCGCAAAAAGACAGAGAAAGTCTTGCTCGCCAGTTGCCAAAATTTGGAAAAGTAACAATACAGTTTTCCCCAACTCTAAGCATTTCGTCTAACACTAGGTCTGGATTTCGCATCGCCTGAAGAGCTTCTGTCATTACTACTGTGTCAAAACTTTTGTCTGAAAATTGCGATAATCCTGAATCTAGGTTGGCTGCGATCACATTGATATTATTTGATATTGCTTCAGTGATTTTTTCTGAATCAATCTCAAGTCCATACCCATCTACTTGTTTGCTTAATTTCAAGTCTTTAAGCAGTGATCCATCGCCACAGGCTAAGTCTAAAATTCTGCTATTTGGGGAAATCCAATTTTGAATAATCTTAAGATCAGCGCGTAAATTCATAGCGGCGTCTCCGGTATGTCAGAGCTTTTATTGTTTTTTTCTAGATCTCCAAGCAGCCGATTTATGTACGCCGAAAGGATTTTTTCATAACGCTCGTTGCGTAGCAAAAAAGAATCGTGACCCAAATTGGAGCTTATAGCAGCATATGAAACGTTCTTTTTTGCAGCTATCAGCGCCCTAACAATTTCTTCTGAGCGCTCAGAAGAAAATCGCCAATCAGATAAGAAAGAAACTATTAAAAAATCGCACTGTGCATGACCAAAAGCCTTAACGGCATCGTCATCATACTCCCGAGCTAGGTCAAAATAATCCAGAACTTTTGTCATTAAGATATAAGTGTTGGCATCAAAGCTTCCAGAAAATGCATCGCCCTGATGCCGCAAGTAACTTTCTACCTGGAATTCAACGGGAGTGTATTGCCCTTGTTGAAAAGACCCGGCGCTGAGTTCACGGCCAAACTTGCTCCCCATTTGCTCGTCAGAAAGATATGTTACATGGCCAATCATTCTTGCCAGCGCTAGCCCATTGCGGGGTTGGGTATTTTTTTCAATAAAATTTCCATTTTGAAAATCAGGGTCTGATTTAATTGCATTTCTAGCCATTTCGTTGAAGGCAATGTTTTGCGCGCTGAGCTTCATTGCTGACGCAATTACTATTGCATGTCTTATCCGATCCGGAAATTCGAGAGCCCAACGCATAACTTGCATTCCACCCAAGCTTCCGCCGACAACAGCAGCCCATTGTTGGATGCCTAATCGATCCGCTAGTCTTGCTTGACTGTTGACCCAATCCCTCGCTCTCAATGGCGGGAATTCTACACCCCACACTTTATTTGTGTTTGGGTTGATTGAATTTGGTCCTGTACTGCCATGACAGCCTCCTAGGTTGTTAGGGCAGACTACAAAAAAACGATTTGTGTCAATCGGTTTTCCTGGACCAATATGATTGTCCCACCAGCCTGGTTTTTGATCATCCTTGGAATGATAGCCAGCAGCATGGTGATGGCCGCTAAGCGCATGACATATTAAGATAGCGTTACTTTTGTCGTTATTAAGTTTGCCATAAGTTTCTACAACTAGCTGATAGTTAGAAAGCGTACGGCCACATGCGAGCTTTAATGGCTCATCAAAATCTATTGTCTCTGGGGCTACCAGTCCTACAGAATCTTCTGAAATGATATCTGGCATCGGTTTTTTGGTATCTCCATAAAAACTGGCTAAATGCTTATTAATTTTAGTTTTTTACTTTGTTTAGTTTCGAAAAAAACCAACCATAACAACTGACCATTGGTCTTGCCAGTTTTCGGTAGGAGAATAGTTAAAACCACTACGCACGAACTGGCTCATTCGACCCTCTGCTAGCGCTAAAAGCATGTTGGCTGATGCCTTTGTGCTGCAGGTTGTGCGAACATTATTAGTAATCTCAGCTTCACGCAAAATCTGTTTTAATTGAGCCTCTATTCGATCAAAGAGCTGCCTTATACGCATATGAAGCCTATCCGTTTCTCCAGTTAAAGCATCCCCGGTCAATAGCCTGGTGAAGCCCGGGTTACGCTCAGAAAAAGTCAGTAGTAGCTTAAGTATTTTGTAGCAGGAGCTAGCAACATCCGACTTTTCTTTAAGGATAATGCGAATTCTGCTAAATAAAATATCCTCGATATAGTCAATCAAGCCCTCATACATTTTTGTTTTACTGGGAAAATGTCGATATAGTGCTGCCTCTGAGACCCCAACCTCTGCTGCCAATAATGAAGTAGTGATCTTTCCGCCTGGTGTTTTTTCTAACAGCAGTGCTAGCGATTTCAAAATTTGCTGCTTTCTTGAATCTTTTCCAGTGGTCATGTAAAGATCAGCCTTTATTCGTTTGGCTTGTAATTTTTGTACCAACACCTTGATCAGTGAAAATTTCTAACAAGACTGCATGATTTACTCGGCCATCAATAATGTGAGCGCTTTTAGTACCACCTTTTACCGCTTCCAATGCGCAATGAATCTTAGGAAGCATTCCACCAAAAATAGTACCGTCAGTGATTAAACCATCAACTTGTTTTATTGACAGGCCTGTTAGCACATCGCCACTCTTGTCTTGCAGTCCAGCAACATTAGTCAAAAGCATTAACTTTTCTGCTTGAAGGACCTCAGCAATTTTTCCGGCGACCAAATCAGCATTAATATTATAAGAGCTCCCTTTCTCATCTACGCCAATCGGGGCGATGACAGGAATAAAATTACTAGAGGTCAGCATATCTATTACATCAGTATTAATGGATACAACTTCCCCTACTTGACCTATATCAATAATTTCTGGTGCTTGTAGTTCAGGCGTTTTTCTCTCAGTAGAGCCTTGAGATAGCTTTAATTTGCGAGCCTTGATTAATTG
>JBLHWD010000002.1:0-18871 GCA_047628995.1 Saprospiraceae bacterium
TCCTATCTCATCAAGAAAAAGTGTTCCTCCATTAGCTTGCTGAAACCGCCCCTCTCTACGAGAGTTCGCGCCGCTGAATGCCCCTTTTTCATGCCCAAATAGCTCTGACTCTATCAAGTCACGAGGGATTGCAGCCATGTTAAGGGCGATGAATCTATTATTTTTTCGCAGGCTATTATCGTGCAATGCTTTAGCTACAAGCTCTTTCCCTGTCCCTGATTCACCATTTATCAAAACTGTTATATTTGAGTTGGATAGCCTGCCAATGGCACGAAAAACTTCCTGCATAGAAGGAGCCTCACCAATGATTTCATTGCTATCATCAGAATCTTGCTTTCCTAAACTAAGGTCATTTTTTTGTTCTTTTGCAAAGCTTATCGCTCGCAGTGTTACTGCAGTAAGCTCTTTTAAATCGAAGGGTTTTGGCAGGTATTCGAAAGCACCTCCTTGATAAGCAGATACTGCACTGTCAAGATCTGAGTGGGCGGTAGTTATTATTACTGGAAGTTTAGGATTGGAAGAGTGAATTTCTTTTAATAGTTGCAAGCCGTCCATTCCTGGCATTTTTATGTCGGTGATTATAGTATCAGGGACTGCTTTACGAAGTGCGCCAAGTAGTGCTTTTGCGTTTTCAAAACTTGCAACTTCAATATCAGCCCTCACAAGGGCTTTCTCCATTACCCAGCGGATAGATCTATCATCATCAACAATCCAAACAGTATGCTTCATTTTATTTGTCCAATGGTAGGTATATGTAAAAGATAGTTTTGTTAGCTTTGCTCACACACTTAATAAGACCATGGTGAGTGTCGATAACTGATTGAGCGATCGACAAACCAAGGCCAGTGCCTTCAATTCTTCCGCTGATCATTGGAAAGAAAATCCGATCTAGCAGCCCTGCTGGCACGCCTGGACCGTTGTCGATAATTTCAACACAGCACGTCATTTTGTAGTTAGTGTTTCTGATAGTGAAATTTCGTTCGATGCGGGTTTTAATCCATATTGTCGGTATTTCTGTTTTGTTGTCTGATAGCGCCTGAACAGCATTACGTATTACATTTAAGAATACTTGCACTAGCTGTCCTCTGTCTCCTTTTATTTCTGGGATACTTGGATCATAGCTCTTATCTATTGTTACGCTACCCGCCACCTCCTTTTCTGTCAACGAAGCGACATGCTCGAGCACCTCGTGGATATTAAGTGATAAGAACTGAGGAAGAATATTTGACCCAAGTAATCGGTCCACTAAGCTACATAACCTGTCTGTTTCATCGCAAATGATGCCAGTAAACTCCCGCAGTTCTGGCTGATCCTTCAGGTCATCGGAAAGTAGCTGGGCTGCTCCTTTAATTCCTCCGAGAGGATTTTTTATCTCGTGGGCGAGTCCTTGAACTAAGTTGCGAGCAGCGTCATGTGTTGATAAAAGTTCTTTCTCTTTGTTCATCTGCATTAGTCTTTCTATAGGATGTAACTCGAGTAAAAGCATTTTTTCAGAAGAAAAAAAGATTGGGGAAGCGGTAAGATCAACAGCAATATGGGATTTTTCTGTCAACTGAAGAGTGGCCTCCCTTTGAGTAAAAGGATGATTTGTCTCCAGCGCTCTTTTTAGAGAATGTAAGTGCACGGGAGCTCCTAAAGAGCTGATTTCATCAGATGCCAGTAAGTTTAATACTGGCTCACCAATAATGCGAATCAAGCTTGTATCAAGCAGGCTCTCCGCTGAAGGACTTAGGTAGGCTACCCTTAAGTCTTTATCTAACAAGACAATTGAGACGCTAAGGTTGTCTAAAAGAAAATCCTGTAACTCGTCCTTTCTCATAACTTGATCAATGAACATTAGTTTTTATAAGTTTAAGTATTCCGTTATAAAGGGATGATAAGATTGATTGAGTCTATTCTAAAAATCCTGGTTTTCTATATTTTCACCTCTGCATATAAGATTTGGTCAGCCAGACCGCGAGAAAATCGAAGTCCGGCTTAGTTCAGAAAGCCCTGATTAAACGGAGTAGTACATATCAAACTCAACTGGATGAGTTGTGTGCTCGACACGATGAACATCTTGCATTTTTAGTTCAATATAAGCATCGATCATTTCGTCTGTAAATACTCCACCCTTTGTTAGAAATTCTCTGTCACCATCTAAAGATTCTAGCGCTTCCCTTAGGCTTCCAGCTACCTGTGGAATCAAGGAGCTTTCTTCTGGAGATAGGTCATAAAGGTCCTTATCTGCAGCTTCACCCGGATGTATTTTATTGACTACCCCGTCAATACCCGCCATAAGCATAGAGGCAAACATTAAATAAGGGTTTGCCGTTGGGTCACCAAATCGAGCTTCTATACGCTTTCCTTTGGGTGAGGCTACATATGGAATACGTAATGCTGCTGAACGGTTTCTAGCAGAGTAAGCAAGCATTACTGGCGCCTCAAATCCAGGAACTAGGCGTTTATAGGAGTTAGTGGACGCATTTGCAAAAGCATTTAGGGCTTTTGCATGCTTAATGATTCCACCAATATAATAAAGTGCAGTATCACTTAATCCAGCATAACCATTTCCTGCAAAAACATTTTCTCCATTTTTCCAGAATGATTGATGGCAGTGCATGCCTGAACCGTTGTCTCCAACAAGAGGCTTGGGCATAAATGTTGCAGTCTTTCCGTAAGCATGAGCAATATTGTGCACGCAGTATTTGAGGATTTGTACTTCGTCAGCTTTCTTAACAAGAGTATTGAATTTAACCCCTATTTCACATTGCCCTGCCGTTGCCACTTCGTGGTGATGGACTTCAATATCAAGTCCCATTTGCTCCATAGCTGTGCACATGGCAGCCCTAAGGTCATGCAAGCTATCTACTGGTGGAACAGGAAAATAGCCACCTTTAACTCCAGGGCGATGACCCATGTTTCCGTCAGGGTAGCCAGCACCAGAAGCCCATGCGCCTTCTTCAGAGTCAATCTTGTAGAAAGAGCCGCTTATGTCAGATCCCCATTTGACATCGTCAAATACGAAAAATTCTGGTTCTGGACCAAAGAATGCGGTATCGCCTAATCCGGTTGAAGCCAGATACTCTTCCGCGCGTTTTGCAACAGAGCGAGGGTCTCGGTCATAAGACTGCATAGTATCAGGTTCAATGATGTCGCAACGAACGATAATGGTTGGCTCATCCGTAAAGGGGTCTAAAACAGCTGTGCTATCATCAGGCATTAAGATCATGTCTGATTCATTAATGCCTTTCCAGCCTTCAATTGAAGAGCCATCAAACATTTTTCCTACCTGAAAGAATTCATCATCTACATCTTTTGATGGAAAAGATACATGCTGCTCTTTCCCTCTTGTGTCTGTGAAGCGAAGATCTACCCAGCGCGCTTCACTTTCTTTGATAAGTTTTTTAGTTTGTGACATTTGTTCCTCCAAGTTTAAGTATGCAGAATCCTATAGTAATAATTAAGCAAGAATTATGCCAAAAATGTAAGTATCTGATTTACAAGTGTGTAGCAATATTTAAGAATCTAAATGCGCTTTTATAGTGCATTAAGATTCTTTTTGGTGCACTGAAAGAACCTTTAAGATGCATTTATTCCTGCACTCTAAACTACTATAGCTTGTTTGAGTTAATTTAAGCTGGTTTTATAATATACTGCATAGGAGTTATTTGTAAAATTAAGTCAATCTTTAGAGATATAAATCTAATTAAAACAAGTGTTTTGCGCATTTTGCTATCTCCAAGTAGCCTAGGTCAGTATAATGCCGTCGTTTTATCCAATCTAGGACCAATCTTGTGATCGAAAATCTTCGGAATATAGCTATTATTGCCCATGTTGACCATGGTAAAACCACTCTAGTCGATAAGCTTTTGCAGCAATCAGGCACTCTTGATCGAAAAGATATGAATTCAGAGAGAATAATGGATTCAAGTGATCAGGAAAGAGAGCGCGGCATAACAATTCTTGCTAAAAATACAGCCCTTAAGTGGAATGGCTATAATATTAATATTGTGGACACACCAGGCCATGCCGACTTCGGTGGAGAGGTTGAACGTGTCCTTTCAATGGTGGATTCAGTTCTATTGCTAGTGGATGCTGTAGACGGCCCAATGCCTCAAACGCGTTTTGTTACTCAAAAAGCTTTTGAGCAAGGATTAAATCCAATATTGGTTGTTAATAAAGTTGATCGTCCCGGAGCAAGGCCGCACTGGGTTGTAGACCAGGTCTTTGATTTGTTTGATCGACTAGGCGCTAGCGATGAGCAAATGGACTTTCCAATAATGTTTGCATCTGCTTTGAATGGAGTTGCCGGCCTTGAGCCTGAATCTTTAGCGGAAGACATGACACCCCTTTTGCAGATGATAGTTGAAAAGGTTCGCCCTCCAATGGTCAATAGAGATGGCCCCCTGCAAATGCAAATTAGCGCCTTAGATTACAATAGCTATGTTGGCGTAATTGGAGTAGGCAGGATAACACGTGGACGTCTAAAGCCTAATGAGCAAGTCTTGATAGTTGGTAGTGATGGTGGTTCTAGGAAAGGTAGAGTGCTACAGGTTATGGGGTATAGTGGCCTTGAGAGAGTCGATGTGGCTGAGGCGGAAGCAGGAGAGATTGTGTGTGTCACAGGAGTTGATAAACTTAATATTTCGGACACGTTATGCAGTCTTGAGCACTCTGAGCCCTTGGCGCCCTTAACCGTAGATGAACCAACCGTAAGTATGACATTTCAGGTAAATAATTCTCCATTTGCCGGCCTTGAAGGAAAGTTCGTTACATCACGAAATATAAAGGAAAGGCTAGACCAGGAATTAATCCATAATGTTGCGTTAAGAGTAGTACAAGGAGATACGCCAGATAAATTTATTGTTTCTGGTCGAGGTGAGCTGCACTTATCAGTGCTGATTGAAAACATGAGGCGAGAAGGTTTTGAGCTTGGAGTATCACGACCAGAGGTAATCAAGAAAGAAGTTGATGGTGAGATTCTTGAGCCATTTGAACAGGTGGTTATTGATATTGAGGAGCAACACCAAGGTTCGGTAATGGAGGAGTTTGGATTACGCAGAGCTGAGCTTGGAAATATGGAGATGGATGGAAAGGGGAGAGTTCGCTTAGAATTTGTCATCCCTTCTAGAGGGCTAATCGGGTTCCGGTCTCAGTTCCTCACAATGACAAGTGGTTCAGGCATAATGACTAGTATTTTTGATCGTTATGGTCCAGTAAAGCAAGGGGATTTGGCTCAACGACAAAATGGAGTCTTAGTTTCAATGGTAAAAGGAAAGACCTTGGCATACGCTTTATTTAACTTGCAAGAACGCGGACGTCTTTTTCTTGGCCACGGTGTTGAGGTTTATGAGGGTCAAGTTATAGGGCTACATGCTCGCAGCAACGATTTGCCTGTTAACCCCACAAAAGCAAAGCAGTTGACCAATATACGTGCTGCCGGTACAGATGAAAACTTAGTCTTGTCGCCACCCATACATCATACTTTAGAGCAGGCGCTTGAGTTCATTCAAGATGACGAATTGGTGGAAGTTACACCGAAATCAGTTCGTATCCGTAAGAAATTACTCAAAGAAAATGAGAGAAAACGGACACCTAAGTTCTAGCTTTCTTTTAGATACTTAAAAATTTTTCGGCTCGCAGCTGGAGGCTTATTCTCTAAAGCCTCTTTGCTGGCCTGTCTAATTAGTTGCCGCAGATGCTTTCTATCTATTTTTGGTAGCTCCAGGATTAGTTCAGATATAGCTTTATCACCCTCTATCATTAGTCGATCGCGCCATTGCTCTAGTCGGTGCTGCTCGCTGCGAAACCCTGCACTTTCGTGATCAAACAGCGAAAGTGACGCTAAAATTTTATCGCTATCGGCAGTCCGCATTATTTTTCCAATATATTGCATTTGTCTGCGCTTTCCTTCCCGATTTTTTAGACGCCTTGCCAGCATAACTGCTTCAATGAGCTCCTCTGGCATCGGTATTTTATCTAATTTTGCTGGGGATAGCTTAACGAGATCTTCACCAATTTTTTGTAAATTAGTCATCTCGCGCTTTAAGGCAGATTTACTCTTAACGTTTGATTCCGCAGAATTTTTTCCTGCTTGATTTAGGGGTAAGTGCTTATTTGGGTAATATTTATCAGACATATATGGTTAACCGTAAAATATTGTAGCTAACCCTAAAAAGGACAAGAAACCTACAACATCAGTAATTGTTGTTAGTGCAACAGTTCCAGCTAGAGCTGGATCGATTCGACAAGATTTCAGCAATACTGGGAGTATAGCTCCTGCCACTGCTGCCACGATAAGATTTATAGCCATTGCTGCTGCGATGATGCATGCAATCAACGGGTCTTTAAACCATAGAGCCGCAACTGTGCCCATAACTAATGCCCACAGCATTCCATTTAGCGCGCCTACAGCAAATTCTTTGCTAAGCAACCAGCCTAAGTTACTTCGGCTGACCTGACCTCGGGCCATTCCACGGATTACGACAGTAAGTGTTTGGCTGCCTGCGACTCCGCCCATACTTGCAACAATCGGCATTAGTATTGCTAGAGCCACAACCTTTTCAATTGTAGCTTCGAAAATATTGATGACAGAAGATGCCAAGATTGCAGTAATTAAATTAATGCCAAGCCATACGGCTCTTCTAGGAGCTGTCCGTCCAATAGAGGTAAATGTCCCCTCTTCGTCACTTAATCCTGCCCGGCTGAGCAAAGAGTGATCAGCCTCCTCGCTCATAACATCAACCACATCATCAATAGTAATGCGCCCTAATAGTTTATTATTTTGATTGGTGACTGGGGCAGATACCCAGTCATGTTTTTTAAATAGGCGCGCAACCTCTGAATCATGCATGTCTGCAAAGATACCTGCAGATCTAGTTATCATAATCTCCCTGGCTGTAATATTTGGACTGGAGGTTAACAGTTTGCTTAGGGGTAAAACGCCCAAAAGATCATCCTCTCTGTTAACTACGAATATACTGTCAGTGATACCTGGCAGTGCTTCGTGGCGCCGTAAATAACGCAAAACAACATCAATAGTTATATCAGGCCTGACAGTAATGGTATCGGTGTTCATTAGACCGCCAGCTGTATCTTCAGCATAGCTGAGAACACTTTCGACTCGAAGTCGATCTTGTGCGCTCATTGCCTGGAGGACTTCTGGTATAACTTTCTCGGGCAACTGTTGGAGAATATCTGCTATATCATCTGGATCTAGGCCCTCTGTCAGAGATGCTACTTCATGGCTCTCCATCTCTTTGAGAATTTCGCCACTAAGCTCTTCGCTTAGCTCGCCTATAACTTGACCCTCAAGCTCCTTGTCAATCAGTCCCCATAAAACTCGACGTGCTTTAGGGGGCGCGGATTCTATTTGATGAGCAATATCAGCAGGCATTAAGTTGTTAAGCATGTAGCTCAACAAGTGCACATCGCTTGAATCAATTAGCTCATGAATACTATCTAACTGAGAGAGCTCCCTAACCTTTTCTTTGAGTCCCTGCATGGGAAAAATATTCCTAAAGTTCGTTATAAGGCAAATGTAATCAATAGTTTATAGGTGAGTGCTTAAAATTTACAGTGGCGATTGCATGTTCTTTAAATGAATTTTTATTGGGGCTCATCAAACTTGTTGGCTATTAGCTGCTGAATAGCATTATGCGCCTCTTCTGCATTACTTCCTTGAATATCAAGGTGAAGAATCGTGCCGTTACTTGCAGCAAGTAGCATTAAAGACATAACGCTTTTGGCGTCCACTAGTTCATGTTCACTTCGGCCTATTTTTATTGCACAGCTGAATTTGCTTGCCGTTGAGGCAAGTTTGGCCGCAGCACGGGCATGAAGGCCTAGCTTATTAATAATAGTTAGTTTTGTATGCATTAATTGTCGCATTTTGGACATCAGACCGTTTTAGTTTAATTTAACTCTCTATGCCACACTTGAGTATTGGCATAATCTTTTTTAAATTTTTCTTTCAGCTTATTGCTAACATATACAGAGCGATGCTGTCCGCCGGTGCAGCCAATTGCAATAGTGATATAGCTGCGATTAGCTGCCTGAAATTTTGGAAGCCAACTTTCCAGAAAGGTAGAAATGCTTAATAGCATTTGAGGCGTCTCCTCATCCTCCTCAAAAAATTTAATCACTAGCTCTTCATTGCCGTTATAGTCGCGCAATTTAGGGCTCCAGTAAGGATTTGGCAGACAGCGAACATCAAACACAAAATCAGCATCAATTGGCACCCCATGCTTATATGCAAAAGATTCAAATAATACCGAAGTGGTATTTTTATTATTTGGAATAAGTTGTTTTTTGATGACGCTTCTGAGTTGATGAAGATTCATGTTACTAGTATCAATTTTTCGATCTGCTAAAGCAGAAACAGAGTCTAGAAGTTTCGTTTCTAGTAAAATTGCCTCTTTGATCGCGACGCTGTTAGAGCTAAGTGGATGTTTTCGCCTTGTTTCGCTAAAACGTCGAATTAGCACGTCATTGGATGCATCAAGGAATACTATTTCATAGCTAGCTCCTTGATTTTTAAGTTGAGCTAATATTTCCGGCAGTTGTGTTAAGTCGTTTGCAAGACTTCGTGCATCAATACCTACAGCGAGGTTATTGTGCCTCAAGCCCTCATCAGCATCAGATGCATGTTTGAGCAAGCCCGGCAATAGCTTTGCTGGCAGGTTATCTATACATAAAAAATCAGCGTCTTCTAGCATGTTTAAAGCTGTGCTTTTTCCGGAACCAGAGCGCCCACTGACAATTATTAGCCTCATTTCTTATTCCTTAGCCTTCTCCATGCATTAACGCCTGGTAAAGCATTTTGTTAGATTTAGCATCTCTTAGTGCCGCACAATTTTTTTTGCTTTGCAATAGTTCCGCGATCGTTGAGAGTGCGTTTAGGTGTTCTTCATCCTGTTCTTCAGGGACAATTAAGGCAAACACTAAATCAACCAATGTGTTGTCTGTGGCGTCAAAGTCTACGGAACTATTAAGTCTAAAGAAAACGGCGGTAATATTTTTGCAGGTAGCCAGCCGACAATGTGGTATTGCTACTCCATCCCCTAGTCCTGTGCTGCCCAGCCGCTCCCTTGCAATAAGCCCATGATATAGCTCATCTGACTTGACGCCATCTATACGCTCAGAAAGAAAAATGGAAAGCTTTTCTAGGACTCTTTTTTTACTGTTTCCGGCAACATTGATAGCAATATTTTCAATTGGAAGTAGGTCGGATAGTTTCATGTAAAATCATCTTCCTCGTGTTTTTTCTTTATGCTTAATAAGCTGACGATCGAGCTTTCCTTCCAGTATATCTATAGCTGCATAGAGATCTTTGTGTTCAGTAGCAGCAAAAATTTCTCCGCCACTAACATGTATTGCGGCCTCTGCTTTTTGTATTAATTTTTCGACCGAGACAATAACATGAACGCTTGTAATATGGTCATGATGGCGCCCTAATTTACCAATTTTATTGGTGATATACTCTTTAATTGGAGCTGTTATAGGGAGGCGGTGTCCGCTGATATCAAGTTGCATAAAATACTCCATTTGCTTTTAATGAATAAATTTATATAGCTTTTCGTTGGCTAGAAGAGGCAACTCCTATGCCCTCTCTATATTTCGCAACTGTGCGGCGGGCAATATTAATCCCCAGCTCGTTTAGTAGCGCAGTAAGCTTGCTGTCGCTTAAAGGATGTGCTGGATCTTCGGCAGCAACCAGTTTTTTCAGAATAGCGCGAATCGCTGTAGATGAAAACTCTTCTCCGCTTTGTGTCTTTACGTGACTTGAAAAAAAATATTTTAATTCGAATACACCCAATGGCGTAGCTATATATTTTTGGGTAGTCGCTCGAGAGACTGTAGATTCATGTAGCTCTAGTTTATCTGCCACATCTTTTAAGATCATAGGCTTCATAGCGACTGGCCCTTTCTCAAGAAACTCATGTTGTTGTTCTATAATACAAGATGCAACCCTTAAAAGGGTCTCATTTCGATTTTCGATGCTTCGAATAAACCATTTGGCATCCTGAAAGTGATTTTTTATGAAATCATTGTCTGCCCCATGATCCCCTCGTTTTATTAACGAGGCATATTGTTGGTTGATCTTTAGTTTTGGGGTGATATCTCCATTTAACAATACAATCCATGATCCATTTGACTTGAACGTTCGGATGTCGGGTGTAACGTATTCTATTGGGCTGTTGTTCCAGTTGTCTCCAGGATAGGGAGATAGAGTTTTTATTAGAAGTATAGCTGCTGCAATAGAAGCCTCTGTGAAGCCAGTATTTTTTTGGAGCTGACGGTGGTTGTGTGTTCCCAATAGATCAATGTGAGCAGACACTAATAGTTGTGCTTCTTTTAAATATTTTGTATCTTCGGAGAGTTGATTTAGTTGCAATAGGAGAGATTCAGCAAGGGTGCTCGCTCCAATTCCTGGGGGGTCAAACTGCTGTATTTGGTGTATTACTAAATACACCTCCTCCTGTGAAGCTGAACCACCTAGCAGTGCATAAATGTCTTCCGCTGTTGTAGTGAGCATCCCTTTTTCATCAATTGAGTCAATAACATTTTCTCCAATCAGGGATTGAATCTCAGAAAAGGATGCTAGATTGAGCTGCCACATCAGGTAATCTTTAAGGGAGTCGCCAGTTTGATCGGGACCTTCATAAGGACTGAAGTCTTGTTCAGCATTGTTTTGCCCGTGGCTTGGCTCATATGCATCATCCCACTTAGTATCAAGCGACAGATCTGTTGGTATCTTTTCCCCCCAATCCTTTATTTTTAGCCCTTCTTCAAACCTTTCTTCGGAGGTATCTAAGGGATTTTCTTCAAAATTACACTCTAAAGAGTCACTTTTGCTGCCGCTTAAATCTTCTGACTCCTCAAGTTCTAATAGTGGATTATTGTATAAGTTTTGTTGAATTTCTTGGAGAAGATCAAGTGAAGAAAGCTGAAGAAGCCTTATTGCTTGTTGCAATTGTGGCGTCATTGTTAGGTGATGAGTAAGGCTTAAATGTAGGCTTGGCTTCATGTGGCTCTAAATTAACTTTATTTTTGCATAAAAGTTCTAATCAAAGTTTAGTCTGAGCGGTAGATATTATACAAGCAATTTTTGTGCCTATATTTCATAAACAACATAAATATTTACAGCAAAACAAAAGAGGGGGGCACCCTAGAAATTTTTACTAAAGAACAAAATCTTCACCTAAATATATATCTCGCACTTGTTGGTTGGTTATTATTTCTGAAGCCTGGCCTTCAGCAATAACTTTTCCTTCGCCTACAATATAAGCATGCTCGCATATATCAAGGGTCTCTCGAACGTTATGGTCAGTAATCAAGACACCTATACCTTTAGTCTTTAAGTGGCGAATAATCTGTTTGATATCATTTACTGAAATTGGATCCACTCCCGCAAAAGGCTCATCAAGGAGAATAAAGTTAGGCTCCGTAGCTAATGCTCTAGCAATTTCAACTCTTCTGCGCTCTCCTCCTGAAAGGCTGAGACCTATAGAGTCGCGAATATGACCAAGATGAAACTCCTCTAATAGTTCATCGGTTTTATTTTTACGCTGAGTATCATCAAGGTCATCGCGTGTTTCTAATATAGCTAAAATGTTGTTTTCTACAGACATTTTTCTAAACACGGACGCTTCTTGTGGCAGGTAACCAATGCCTTTTCGTGCGCGTCCATGCATTGGAAGATTGGTTATATTTTCTTCGTCAATAAAAACTTCTCCACCATCTTGTTCGACCAGACCCACTATCATGTAAAAACAGGTCGTTTTTCCAGCACCATTTGGCCCTAGTAGTCCAACTATAGAGCCACTTTCTACAGAAAGTGAAACGTCACGAATGACAGGCCTTTTTTTATAACTCTTAGAGAGATTTGCTGCTTTGAGTACTGTCATTAATGCTGCCCTTTTATTTAGTAGGCGGAATTACCATTTCGATACGTTGCTTTGTATTTTCTCGAGAGGAGGCTTTTACAATTTCCGCTTGTAAGTCGTAGACAATTTTATCTCCAGTTATAGTTGTACCATTTTGCTCTAGACTGGCGTCTTGAATTAATCCAATCCTTTCACTTCTAAGGAAATAGTTTATGGTGTTTGCGCTTGCCAGAACAAGCCCGTCTTGCATATTGTGAATCTGCTGATAGCGAGCAGGCTTACCTTTGCAGACCATCTTATCGCCTTTGATTACATCAATAATGATGGTTACTTTGTCTGCATTAATTTTTATACTCCCTTGTCGAACAACAACAGAACCCTCATAAGTAATAGTGCCTTCTTTATCATTTCTCTCTGCTCGGTCTGATACAACCTTTATGGGGGCTCTTATGTCATCGGGAAGGGAGAATAGGGGTGTGGACCAAAAAAAAATTAACGCAAGAAAATAAAACTTAGCGGCCATGGTAAATTCCTCGGACTTTAGAGAGTAGCTCGAATACTCCCTTTTCTAGATTTCCCTGCATTCCAACACCTACAGATTCTCCATTTGGTCCATTCATCCATACTTTATGGTCAGTTTCAACAGTATGCTTGCTGGGGTAGAGGATTAGTTTGTCTGTTTTAAGAGTGTTCTTTCCGCCATCACTCAGATGCTTCCATGCGTAAACATTCTCTCTAAATAGCACACTTTCTCGATCACCTGTGCTTTCCCCTTTGTCAGCCTTAAGGTGCCAAGGTCGGATTGAATCTATTGCTGTGTAGTATGTGAGCGTTGGTTTATTGAACTCAAGACGGTTGGTCTTTTTAAAATGCTTTGTGTCCAGGGCATCTAGTTTGGATGTAAGGCTGCCATTTTTATCAAATTCGAGCATAGTGCTATTTAGCATATAGCTATCAAATCTACTATCTACTGCATTTGAATCATAGTTAGTTTTGTCCATAAAGGCATCAGGCTGAGCAAGCCAAAACAACAAGAAAACTCCAGCTGCACCTAAAAGCATGATTGTCAGGAGAAAATTACGCATAGTATATATGTTTGATGTAATGGATTACTGCTAGTAGATAGTCTCTCTAGAGGTAGTCCGATAAAATTGAGTCCAAATTATCTTTAGCTTGCAAGATCAACTCGGCCAGCTCCCTCACTGCCCCATGGCCACCTTTTGCAGAGGTTTGCCAATGAGAATGTTTAGCTACAAATTTATGTGCATTAGCTACTGCAACTCCTAGCCCTACTTGTCTGATTATTGCAAGATCTGGTAAATCATCACCAAGAAATGCGATTTCTTTCATTTGGTAGCTGTGGCTACCTTTAAAATTTTCGAGAGTTTCTTTTAAGGCAGTAAGCTTGTCCTCCCTTCCTTGTACAACTAGTTTAATACCAAGTTCTTCTGCTCTTTTTTCTACAAGCAGAGATGACCTGCCGGTTATTATGCCTACTTGGACACCGCTTTTTTGTAAAAGTTTAACACCTAGGCCGTCTTGAATATTAAATGCTTTAAGCTCTTCTCCATTGTTGCCGAAGTACAGCTGCCCATCAGTCATTACTCCATCAACATCTAGCAATAATAAACGTATTGATTTTGCGAGATTAATGATTTTTTGGTTGCTTGTTTTCATAGTTACACGATTCCAGCTCGAAGTATGTCATGTAGATGTAATATCCCAACAGGATGGTGATTTAAATCTTCGATTACTAAGGTTGTAATCTGAAAATCTTCAATTATCTTAAGTGCTTCAGCAGCGAGTGCATTTTGATTTATTGATTTGCAGCCAGGCTTTGTGGCTTCACTTACAGAGATTGCGTTTATATCGATATTAGCATCTACAGCTCTGCGTAAATCACCATCAGTGAATACGCCTGTGAGAACACCAGCATCGTTTACTACGGTTGTCATACCAAAGCCTTTTTTTGACATTTCGAGTAATGCATGTCGAAGTGGGTCATTAATGTTTACTTTTGGGAGCTTTTCTCCACTATGCATAATGTCATGCACCTTTAGCAATAAGTTGCGGCCCAATGCTCCTCCTGGGTGGGAAAAGGCAAAATCTTCAGCAGTAAATCCTCTTGCTTCCAGGAGAGCTATGGCCAAAGCGTCTCCCATGACAAGAGTTGCTGTTGTGCTTGTTGTAGGCGCCAAATCAAGAGGACACGCCTCACAGGACACCTCAACATCTAAGTGCGCTTCTGCAGCTGTAGCTAAAGTGGAGAGATGGTTTCCTGTCATGCTGATTAAAGGAATGCCTATGCGTTTAATCAAGGGCAGCAGCGTAACTACTTCAGTTGTGGTTCCCGAGTTTGATAATGCTAAAACTACATCTTTGTCAGTAATCATTCCAATATCACCATGACTGGCTTCACCTGGATGAACAAAAAATGCTGGAGTCCCAGTACTGGCGAGTGTTGCAGCAATTTTCCGTCCAATATGCCCTGATTTCCCCATACCGGTAACTACAACCCGACCCGGGCAGTTGATAATCAGTTTGCAGGCTAACAAAAAGTCCTGACCGATGCGATGCTCTAGTAGCTCAATGGCTCGAGCTTCCATGCGTATAGTCCGCTTAGCTACTTCTAAATAGTCGTCTTTGGTCATATGGCACTCTATTTGTATATAACAATATGAAGCTTAGGTTAGTGCTTTTGGGTTAAGAGAGAAAGTATTTCTTATGCTCCAAATATAAGAAGAACATAATAAAGCGCGTATAGCAGCAATAGCGTAAGTCCTACAGTTCTTGAAATATTTGCTTGGTGGGATTTTGCTCTCTTTTGCCATAATAATGATGCAATTATGCCACTTAGTATTAGTGTTAACAAAGCCATAGATAAATAGTCGCGAAAAAAAACTTCTTGGTTTAGTGCTAATGGAGAGATTATCCCTGGGGCAGCCATAACAACCAACAGATTAAATAAATTGGAGCCAAATATTGCCCCTATAGCGATATCATGATGACCTTTGGTGGCGCTAATTATTGAAGCTGCTAATTCCGGGAGGCTGGTCCCTATAGCAACCACAGTTAATCCAATTATTAGTTGGCTTATCCCAAAAACATGAGCAAATTCTTTAGCACCCCAGACCAGTAAGTCTGAACTGACAAGTAATACTGCAAGACCAGACAAAAATAAGGCTATAGATTTTTTGGTTGATATAGAGATTACATTGCTCGTTGGTTCTATGATTTTTGCACTAGGGTTCATTTTTTTGCAGTAAAAGATAAATGCTAATAAGGGAAAAATTGTAATAAGAAGGATTATGCCTTCGGTGCGAGTTAAGTTTCCATCGTATAGAAAAATACCGGCAATAAAGGTCGCGACCAACAATGCTACAGTTTCTGTTTTTAATAAGTCTCTGCGAATAGGAATTGGGCAAATTACAGCAGTGAGCCCTAGAACTAGCCCAATATTTGCTAGGTTGGAACCAATAGCATTCCCCACACCTATATCCCCAGCATCATTAAAAGCAGCATTAATAGATACGATAATTTCTGGCGCAGATGTGCCTATGGAGACAATTGTCAGGCCAATCACCATAGGAGAGATACCGTAGTTGCGTGCAGCTCCAGCACTGCCTGCTACAAAGCGATCGGCTCCCCATACCAGTCCTATTAACCCAGACAGCATAGCTAAAGATGCAAGACCTAGCGTTTCCATTTTAACTTTAATCCCTTGGTCTTGATTGAGAGAATACTTCGTAAATTTGACTTGTAATGTTATAGTGCGGGCGTTTCGAAGTCAGCTATTTTTTTGGTGTCATCAGTAGAATATATTGCCATGGTTGGCTTAAGTTGATGACATTGTGAACCAAGTAAAGATCTATAAGGAAGATAAAAATGCTCCGTAGGTATTTAAATGTAACAACAGGCATATTATTTTTAAGTGTGGCATGCGTTGTTTTTCCTTCTATGGCAAGTTCAAGTGCCAGTATTAACGATGTGACGCAAACACAAAAACCACACGAACTAATCAAACAAGTAACGCATGAATTACTTGAGACAATCTCAGTTCATAGAGAAAGTTTTTCTGAGGATCCAGAAGTTTTTTTTGAAGCGCTGGATACCCTGCTAAAGGATGTCATTGACTTCAACTGGATTGCATACAAGGTAATGGGAAGATATGCAAAAGTAGCCACCGTTGAGCAACGTAGTCGTTTTTCCAGATCGTTTAGACGAGAGCTCATTGAAACTTATGGTCGGGGATTGCTATCCTATGGAGAGCAATCTATTGTTACTGTTCCTTCAGCTAAAGATACAAGTGGACTCAAGTCAGCTAAAGTTGTTCAGGAAATTCGTGGTTCAGATGGGGTGGTTCCCCTGGTCTACTCAATGAGCTTGACTCGCGATGGTTCATGGAGAGTTACGAATCTAGTTATCAACGGCATTAACTTAGGTAAGATTTTCCGTAATCAGTTTACTCAGAGGGCTCGCAAGTTCGAAGGGAATATTGATAAGGTTATTGATAATTGGTCATCTTCTACTGGTTGAAAATTAGGAGAAATATATGAGTCCTGCTGATGTAAAAAATTTACTTCTCATGGAGCTGAAAAATTGCGAAGTAACAGTTGAGGGTAATGGTAGTCATTTTGAGATTGGGGTAACTGGGGAAGTTTTTTCTGGCCTTGGACCTGTTCAGCGCCAACAGTTGGTTTATGCAGTATTACGCGCTCATATTTCTGATGGATCTATACACGCTGTGAATATGAAAACGTTTACTCCAGAGGAGCTGCAGTCGCAATAACTCCGACAGCTTTATGTTTCACTAAGAGCTACTATATCAGCCCAAATAAAAAAGGATTTTGAATGGACAAGTTGCTGATTTCTGGAGGTGGTCCGCTATCTGGCGAAATTCGTATTTCTGGGGCAAAAAACTCCGCACTACCCATTTTGGCAGCCACATTGCTAGCAGATGGCCCTGTAATGGTATCTAACGTTCCTCATCTTCATGATATTACTACCATGTTTGAGCTGCTCGGTTGTCTCGGGGTAACGGTAACTATGAACGAAAGAATGCAGGTCGAGGTTGATGCGACCACGCTTAACAATCATATCGCTCCTTATGATTTAGTTAAAACAATGCGTGCTTCAATTTTGGTTCTAGGGCCCATGCTAGCAAAGTACGGCACCGCTAAAGTCTCTTTTCCTGGAGGCTGCGCTATCGGTAGTCGTCCGGTTGATTTGCATTTGTTCGGCCTTAAATTAATGGGGGCTTCAATTGAAATCAATAAAGGTTACATCAATGCATCTGTTGATGGACGGCTAAAAGGCGCTCATATTGTAATGGAAATTGCCTCTGTTGGCGCTACTGAAAACTTAATGATGGCAGCAGCTCTTGCTGAAGGTCAGACCATTATTGAGAATGCTGCACGCGAGCCGGAAGTAGTTGACTTAGCTAGGTGTGTCAATTCCCTTGGGGGAAGAGTGTCCGGGATGGGAACCTCAACGATAGTTATAGATGGAGTGATATCACTCCATCAGGGTGAGTATAAAATTATGCCTGACAGAATCGAAACAGCTACCTATCTCGCTGCTGCGGTAGCTACTAGAGGTAAGGTAAAGCTTAAAGATACAGACCCAAAGACCCTAGATGCGGTGCTGCACAAGTTTCAGGAAGCAGGGGCTAAAATCACTACAGGTGTAGATTGGATTGAGCTGGATATGGAGGGTAAGCGACCGAAGGCAGTCAGTTTTAAGACAGCCCCATACCCAGCATTTCCGACTGATATGCAGGCTCAACTAACAGCTGTTAATACTGTTGCTGAAGGCTTCGCAGAGATTGTTGAAACTGTTTTTGAGAATCGCTTAGTGCAAACAAATGAATTAAATCGCATGGGAGCAATTATTAGCGTAGATGGTAATACTGCAAGTGTAACAGGTGTAGAGCGGCTTAAGTGTGCGCCAGTAATGGCCTCAGACCTCCGTGCTTCAGCAAGCCTGGTTATTGCAGGTTTGGTCGCAGACGGTGATACTGTGGTCGATAGAATTTACCATATCGACCGTGGTTACGAGCGTATTGAGGAAAAGTTTCAGCAATTAGGGGCTAATATTCGTCGAATTCCCGGTTAGACTGATTAAAGTATTAATATGGCCATATAGAGAATAAAGCTCATGGAAATAACAATCGCCTTAACCAAGGGGCGAATTTTAAAAGAAACTTTACCTTTACTAGCTCAGGCAGGAATTAAACCTTGTGAGGAGATCAGTAAAAGTCGCAAATTACTTTTTGATACAAATGCCAAAGGTGTACGTTTGTTGATATTACGGAGCTCTGATGTTCCTACTTATGTTAGGTTTGGGGCTGCTGATGTTGGCGTAGTAGGCAAGGATGTTCTTCTTGAGCATGGCTCTGAAGGATTGTATGAGCCGTTAGATTTAAATATCGCTTGTTGCCAGATGATGACAGCGGGAATTATTGGCGTTCCATCAAAAACAGGGCGTATTAGGGTTGCCACAAAATATGTAAATATTGCACGTCAATTCTATGCTGAGCGCGGCCGTCAGGTAGATATAATAAAACTTTACGGAGCAATGGAGTTGGCGCCAATCATGACCTTATCTGATGAAATTGTAGATATTGTTGATACCGGTAATACGCTTAAGGCTAACGGCCTCGAGGCTAGAGACAAAATTTTTGACATTAGTTCTAGACTTGTTGTAAATAAAGCCGCAATGAAAATGAAATATTCTGGTATTCAAAAAATTATAGATAGCCTTCAACGAGCGGTAGGTTAGCATATGACTTTAGAGTCAGTTGATATAAAACAGTTGTCCTCAGCCGATGAAAATTTTAGTGGTCAGCTTGAAAAGCTACTGGAATGGGAGAAGGGCTCTAATCTTAAAATTGATCAATTGGTCACTGATATATTGCTTGATGTTCGGCAAAGAGGTGATGATGCTCTTGTAGATTACACTAGAGAGTTCGATAGTAGAAAAATTTCTGATATCAACGAGCT
>JBLHWD010000003.1:0-15202 GCA_047628995.1 Saprospiraceae bacterium
TTACTTGTATCAGGCGGACATACCCAATTAGTAGAGGTAAAAGGCGTTGGCATGTACTATATTTTAGGAGAGTCACTTGACGATGCAGCCGGAGAAGCTTTTGACAAGGCAGCAAAAATGCTTGATCTAGACTATCCTGGGGGTCCTGCGATTGCTGAGCTTGCAAAAAAAGGGGTAGCTGGGAAATTCAGATTCCCTCGACCTATGACGAATCGTCCTGGCCTTGATTTTAGTTTTTCTGGCCTTAAAACATTTACTCTAAATACCATTATAAAGCATCGCGGTAGTGATGTTTTGCCAGATGATCAGACTATTGCGGACATAGCCTATGCGTTTGAGGACGCTGTAGTAGATACGTTGATCATTAAGTGTCTTCGAGCCCTTAAACAAACCGGATTGAAGCGATTGGTTATTGCAGGCGGTGTTTCTGCTAATGAGAAATTAAGGAGAAGATTGCTCGAGTCTGCAAAAGAAATTAATGGCGATATTTTTTATGCTAGACATGAGTTTTGTACTGACAATGGAGCTATGATTGCTTATGCAGGATGTCAGCGCCTGCTCGCGGGACATAATGAAGACCTGGTTATTTCTGCTAAGGCGCGATGGCCGATGAATGATCTGATGCCTTTAGGTGAGGGGTAAAAATGCGGGATATTATTTATATTAAGAATCTTGAGATAGATGCAATTATAGGGATTCATGACTTCGAGCGCGAATCACGACAGCTGGTGAGTATAGATCTGGATATGGCTACTGATATTTGTGAAGCCGCTAAATTAGATGACATCAAACTTGCTGTTGATTACAGTTCTGTATCAGACCGATTGACGAATTTTATTCAAAGTAGTGAATTTTTCTTAATAGAGGCGATGGCTGAAAAGGTTGCAGAAATTATTTTCCATGAGTATGGCGTCACATGGTTGCGTCTTCGTATCGGGAAGCCTGGAGCTGTTTCAAATGCAAATGATGTCGGTGTAATCATAGAGCGCAGTAATACTTTATAGCTGATGCCTATGCTGAGCTGCCGCCATCAACAGCAATTGTTTGTCCTGTTATGTACCCTGCAGATGTTGCTAAAAAGATGGCTGTCTCAGCGATATCCTTTGGGTCCCCTTTCCGCTTAAGGGGGATGTTGTCCATGATTTTTTGTTTTATTTCTTCGCTCATTTGTGCGCCGGTGACAGGCCATAAAATAACTCCTGGAGCTATTCCGTTTACACGTATTTTTGGAGCCAGCTCTTTTGCCAAAGATTTGGTGAGCATTGCATTTCCCGCTTTAGCAATGCAGTAGACGCTATAGCCTTTCAGTGGGCTGGAGGCATAAATGTCATTAATTGATATGATGCTACCATTCTCCCTGAGATGCGCTGCGACTGCCTGGCATAGAAAATATGGGCCTTTAAGATTACTGCCCATGAGCTCATCCCACTGTTTTTCATTGGAATTCTCTAGGGTGCCGGGGTGAAAACTCGAAGCATTATTGATTAGTACATCTAATGCATTGCGCCATAAAAGCACTTCTTTGACCATGGCTTTGATATCAGAAACATTAGTCAGTTGCGCCTTAAAAGTTAAAGCTGAATTACTTCGTATTGCGTTTAGTTCCTGCGCAAGAATAGAAGCAGCCTTAGCAGAATTATTATAATGTAGTGCTATGTCATAACCATGCTTATGGAAAGTCCGCGAAATTTCTGCACCAACACGATGAGCGGCCCCTGTTATAAGAGCTACACGGTGCTTGGTTAAATCCGTATCCGTCAAAATTATTTCTCTGTCAGTTCGGCGATAATTATTTCTCGTAGTCTATCAATTTCTCTGCCCAGCTCCAGGCCAGTAAAGCCTTTAGCTATTAACTCTTTGTTGTCTATTGATTTAATTTTATTAAAAACCTTAATAAGCCATATGCCTGCTTCGTAACTAGAACCATTGGCCTGCTGAAGGCTTTTATCATCTGCTTCACAGCAGATGATAAATTGCTTGAGGTTGCTGGGCTCTCTAAATGCTCCAACACCTTTTAATATTTCAACTATAGATGATGGCTTTAAGCTCCTGAAGCTATGACACAGGGGTCTGTACTTTACTACAGCCTTTGAAATTGCTCGATAGCGGTTAGGAGCTTTTAATCGATCGCAAAGTTCATCTATCTCGCTATTTTTTTCGGGAACTATTGCAGCCTTGCTAGCTAATGCTGCCCCTTGCCCTATGCTCCCAACAAGTACAGCAAATCGAGTGGCTGCATCACTATCTAGAGCTACTACATTGTCTAGGGAGGATAGAGTTTGTATTCCAATATTTCTGTTCGAGTTAGCATGAGACTCTCCGAAGAGCCGTTCGATCTCTGGGAATAGTTTTGCAAGAGCGTTGCATTGGCGTAAGACTTCGATATAGATGCGAGGTGATTGCTCCTCAAGGGCTCTCTTTGTCTCCACCCATACTCTTTCGGGGGTTAGATACTCTAGCTCTCCGCTGTCTGATATGCTCTTCATCAACAATAATGTTTCGTCTGCTATTTTGAATCCAAGGTGATGATAGCGAGCTGCAAATCTGGCTACACGCAACACTCGTAAGGGGTCTTCTGTGAACGCCCCGGAAACATGACGAAGTATTTTTTCTGAGAGATCTTTTTTCCCTCCATATGGATCTATAAGATTACCATCGCCATCTTCTGCGATAGCATTGATAGTAAGATCTCTTCGTGAAAGGTCTTCTTCTAGTGTGACGTGAATGCCTGCGTGGCATTCAAACCCTTTGTAGCCAACGCCTGATTTGCGCTCAGTGCGCGCTAGAGCATATTCTTCTTTGGATTGAGGGTGAAGAAAGACAGGGAAATCTGAGCCTACCTGGAGGAAGCCTTTGTCTAGCAGTTCTTTGGGCTGTGCGCCAACCACCACCCAGTCGTTCTCATTGAACGGGTAACCAAGTAGTTTATCTCGAACAGCGCCACCAACTAAATATACATCCATATCTAATACTCATCCTGACCTTGATCTTGGTCACTTGATGCATAATAGCAGAGAGTAATGTGATGAGTATAAGAAACAGCTAACCTTGTTACGCTACAAGCGAAGAGACGCTAATAGATTGCTAATTTTTAGTGTTCAGTATTGGCAATGTAAGTAAAAAATCTACTAAGTTGCTCTGGCCCAAGTGTTACTGGGTGAAGTCTGCCGCTTAATAAAAAAGATCTGTTATTTTTTAGGTCGTTGTAGTGGGTTTGGTGAAAAATATTGTAGCGCGCAAAGCGAATCTTGGAGCGCAGCAAATGGATTAATTTTGAGAAATTAGATTGTATCATAATGAATATACTATACTGTGGATTCATACAGTATAGTATCATGTTCCAACAGAATGACAATAGCTAAAGTTGATACCTTATGTTTTAGCCCCGACACAAGCTGGTCTTCTCCTCAAATAGAGCTAACTTAATGCTTTGCTTAAAAAGTGCCCAGTTGGCGAGCCTTTGACCTTTGCTACATCTTCGGGTGTCCCAGTGGCAATAATTTTTCCTCCGCCGGCACCTCCCTCTGGACCGAGGTCTACAACCCAATCGGCTGTTTTTATAACATCGAGGTTATGTTCTATAACTATTACCGTGTTGCCGTGATCGCGTAGACGATGCAGTACGGTTAGGAGCTGCTGAATATCATGAAAATGTAGTCCCGTAGTGGGCTCATCTAATATGTATAAGGTATTACCGGTATCCCTTTTAGAAAGCTCTTTGGAGAGCTTTACTCTTTGTGCTTCGCCGCCTGAAAGAGTCGTTGCAGCTTGACCTAGTTTTATGTAGGAAAGCCCTACATCGATCAACGTTTGGAGTTTTCTGGAGATAGATGGGACTGGACCAAAGAACTGTAAAGCATCTTCTACGGTTAGGTCTAATACCTGGGAAATATTTTTTCCTTTGTAGTTCACCTCCAGGGTTTCTCGATTGTAGCGCTTACTCTTGCAGATATCACATGGAACGTAGACATCTGGAAGAAAATGCATCTCTACTTTAATAAGGCCGTCTCCCTGGCAAGCTTCACAACGACCACCCTTGACATTAAAACTAAAGCGCCCAGGTTTATATCCTCTAGATCGAGCTTCTTGTGTCCCTGAAAATAATTCTCTGATTGGGGTAAAGATGCCTGCATAGGTAGCCGGATTTGATCGAGGAGTTCTGCCAATAGGACTTTGGTCAATGTCTACGCACTTATCAAAATTTTCTAACCCTAAAATTGATTCAAAATTTTCAGCTTTTTTAGTTGTAGCCTTGTTTAGCTCGGTTGCAGCAAGAGGATAAAGTGTTTCATTTATCAAGGTGGACTTTCCTGAGCCTGAGACACCTGTTATACAGGTAAGCAATCCTACATATAGCTCAAGGTTGACGTCTTGAAGATTATTTCCGCTGGCTCCTTTTAAGAGAATTTTTTTATTTGTTGGAGCGTTCCGTTTTTTAGGGATAGCTATTTCTCTTCGGCCCGATAGGTAGTCGCCTGTTAGTGATCGAGGCTCAGCTATAATGTCATCATAGCTTCCTTTTGCTACGATTTCCCCACCATGTATACCTGCTCCAGGGCCTATATCCACAATATAGTCGGCCTCTCTTATGGCCTCTTCATCATGCTCCACCACAATAACTGTATTTCCAATATCTCTCAATCGAGTGAGCGTAGCAAGTAGACGTTCGTTGTCTCTTTGATGTAATCCGATTGAAGGTTCGTCTAAAATATACATAACCCCGACTAGCCCAGCACCAATTTGACTAGCCAGTCTTATACGTTGAGCCTCGCCGCCAGAAAGGCTCTCTGCGCTTCTGTTCAGATTGAGGTAGTTAAGACCCACATCCACTAGAAAATTTAAGCGGTTTCTTATTTCTTTTAGAATTTTTTCTGCGATTTTTCCTCTACTACCATCTAGACTAAGATTCTCATAGTAGACAGCAAGGTCTCCTACAGGCAAATTGCCAACTTCTGGTAGAGATTTCCCATCGATAAATACATGTCGCGCCGACTTTTTTAGGCGAGCGCCATCACATGATGGACATTGTTGGACATTGATATATTTTGCTAAATCTTCTCTTGCATGGTGAGAATCGGTTTCTTTGTGGCGCCTTTCCATGTTTGGAACAATACCTTCAAATCTATGGGAACGCTTAAAAATGACGCCTTTGTCATTCGTGTAATTAAAGTCTATGACTTCTTCCCCAGCCCCAAACAGAATGATTTGTTGGTGGTGTTGCGCAAGATCTTGAAATGGACTGTCAATATTAAAATCGTAGTGCTCTGCCAAAGAGGTCAGCATATTAAAATAAAACAGATTTTTTCTATCCCAGCTTCGAATAGCTCCTTCGGAGATTGAGCATTCTGGGAATTGTACAATACGGTCTATGTCAAAAAACTGCTTAACTCCCAGCCCATCGCATTCCGGGCAGGCACCTGCCGGGCTGTTGAAGGAAAATATCCTCGGCTCGAGTTCATCAATACTATAGTTGCATATAGGACATGCGAATCGAGAGGAAAAAAGAATTTCTGAGGCGTTATTGCGCGACGATAAATTATTATCTGCTGGCGAATCAATAATAGGGGATCCATCCATAGAGCTTATAATAGCTAGCCCTTCAGAAAGATTAACTGCAGCCTCAAAAGACTCCGATAGTCTCAGTTGTAATTCGGGTTTAACCTTAAACCGATCAACGACTATTTCGATTGTGTGTTTTTTATTCTTTTCTAGCGATGGAATGTCATCTAGGTCTACTACTAAGCCGTCTATTCGGGCTCGGATAAAACCTTGTGCCCGCATGTTTTGGAAAATGTGCGCGTGTTCGCCTTTACGGTCTCGCACGATAGGCGCTAAAAGTATTAATTTTGAGTCATGAGGCAAAGCAAGAACCTGGTCCACCATCTGGCTAATAGTCTGCGCTTTTAAAGGTGCGTCATGATCAGGACACTTAGGCTCCCCGGCTCGAGCAAAAAGCAGCCGTAAATAGTCATGTATCTCTGTGATGGTTCCTACGGTAGAGCGAGGGTTATGAGAAGTAGATTTTTGCTGGATAGAAATAGCAGGTGACAGTCCATCAATATGGTCTACATCGGGTTTTTCCATCATGGATAAAAACTGACGAGCGTATGCAGAAAGAGACTCAACATAGCGCCGCTGTCCCTCAGCATAAAGTGTATCAAATGCTAGCGATGATTTTCCTGAGCCGGATAAGCCTGTAATTACAATAAGCTTGTCTCGCGGAAGAACAAGATCTACTGATTTTAAATTATGAGTTTTTGCGCCGTGAATAGAGATGTGTTTCATGCTAGGTATAGTCCAAATGGTAACCAGCAATGATGAGTAACTGAAGAGGATAAAGCAAGAGCCACAACGATAGTTTTTGTAAAAGAGTGAGTATTTTTCTTTATTGACGCTTCAAACTTAGCAAACCTTTAAAAGCAAAGCTTTGTTCTGTCAGCCATTACATCCGTAAGTGATGCAATCTATAATGCAGGTATATTTTTAAGTGACAAAAAATAATCAATGAATTCATTGGAAAAAAAAAGTTTGCTTGGTTTGGCCTCCCTATATGCTTTTCGCATGCTTGGCTTATTTATGCTGCTCCCAGTTTTGTCTTTGTATGCAGATCAGTATGCTGGCAGTACGGCAATTCTGGTAGGTGTGGCTTTGGGGATATATGGTTTAACGCAGGGATTATTCCAAATACCTCTGGGATTTTTATCTGACAGAATTGGCAGGAAGCCTGTTATTTTTCTTGGCATGCTGGTTTTTTTCTGTGGCAGTATAGTGGCGGCTATGTCCGATACTATGTGGGGGTTAATTGCTGGGCGAGCACTGCAGGGTGTCGGAGCAGTGGCCAGCACTATTATGGCGTTGCTGTCAGACCTTACCACTGAACAAAATCGTACCAAAGCTATGGCGGTAATTGGAGGGAGTATTGGCGTTTCCTTTGCTGTTTCTATGGTTGTCGGCCCAATTTTAGCAAGCATATGGGGGCTTTCAGGGTTATTTTGGCTGACAGCAATTTTAGCCATTTGCGGTGTGTTGATACTATTATTTGTTGTCCCTTCTCCAGAGACTTACAGACCAAATGCTGAGTCTCAGGCAGTTCCACAAATGTTTGGTAAATTATTAAGAGATCAAGAGTTATTGAGGTTGAATTTTGGTATAGCAGTCCTGCATTTTTCACAAATGGCCACTTGGATCTCAGTACCTTTAATTTTGGAGCAAACATTTTCTTTTGGTCGAGAAGAGCACTGGATAATTTATGTAAGTATTTTAGGGCTGTCATTTATCTGCATGCTTCCTTTTATTATAGTCGCTGAATCTCGTCGAAAAATGAAACCAGTCTTTGTTGGCGCCGTAGTGCTGCTTGCTATAGGTGAATTATTGCTTGGTAGTGGAGTCAATGATCGTAGTATTTTCTTGTTGGGATTGTTTGTATTCTTTATGGCTTTCAATTTGCTTGAAGCAACACTGCCGTCTCTTGTCAGTAAATTGGCCCCCGCTGGAGGAAAAGGAACTGCAATGGGAATTTATTCTACTAGCCAGTTTCTGGGGGCCTTTTTAGGCGGAGTTGTTGGCGGGATAGTGGCGCACTATTTTGGCTACTCAGGTGTGTTTTGGATGACTGCTTTTTTGGTTTCAATATGGATTTCTGCTGCAATCACAATGAAAACACCTCTTCACTTAAAAAGTCTAGTTGTTCAGCTTGTTCCTGAAGACAGGATAGTAATAGATGACTATATAAGACTTGTTCCAGGAGTCCGTGATGTCGTGATTGTGCCAGAACAGCAGCTAGCATTTTTTAAAATAGACGTTGATAATTTTTGCCCAAAGAGTATGGAAAAAGTTTTGGGTCGCAAAACAGATTTTAATTTCTAATTTTGTATTTAATTTTCCCTAGAATGGTTGCGTATATCTGATATTTATTAGGTAAAGAATATACCAGAGTTAAAGACTTTAAATATGCATGTACGACTTTTAATGGCAACAAAACTGTAAAGTAATACTAATATAAAGGCTAATTCTTTACACTTTTCTGAAAGGCAGAAACAATAAAGCCTCTAAAAATAGAGGCTTTATTGAATTATATTAGAGAAGTGGCCTTAGGTGATCTCTAGAATGGAATATCATCATCGAATGTGTTTGATCCAGAGTCGACAGATGACGGGATTTCCTTGTTGATAGCACTTGAGCTTGCCTTGGATTGACGTGGAGGCTCATTAACCTCTGAAGCAGGATTAGAGTACTCAGCGGATCCGCCGCGACTATCCAGCATTTGCATTTCATTGGCAACTATTTCTGTAGTGTAACGATCCTGCCCGTCTTGCGCTTGCCATTTACGTGTGCGCAAAGACCCTTCCAGGTAAACCTTGGATCCTTTTTTTAAGTACTCGCCTGCAATTTCTGCAAGACGATTGAAAAAAACTACTCTGTGCCATTCAGTCCTTTCTTGTTGTTGGCCACTCTGCTTGTCTTTCCAAGTCTCGCTTGTGGCAATTGTTATGTTTGTAACAGCATTACCATTAGGCATAAATTTAGCTTCTGGATCTTTGCCTAAATTGCCTACCAAAATTACTTTGTTGATGCCTCGAGCCATATTGTGCCCCAATGTGAGTTTTTTAACTTTTCTTGATTAAGAATTTAACAGGTTTGAGTCTGGAATTCTATGTTGTTTTCATATAGCTATTTAGCTGCATGAGGTTGTGAGTCAGCTGTGCTTTTTAAAAATTAAAGTTGCATTAGTTCCGCCAAACCCAAAGCTATTGGACATGACAAGCTGTAAGTCAGCATTATCTTTACGGCTAGTTAAAATTGGTAAACCCGCAGCTTCCGAGTCAGGCGTATCTATGTTTGCTGAGGCGCAGATGAAGTCATTTTCCATCATTAACAAACAGTAAATTGCCTCTTGAACGCCGGCAGCCCCTAAACCATGACCAGATAAAGATTTTGTTGAGCTAATGGGAGGTACATTATTCCCGAACACGCTTTTAATTGCTGTTAATTCTGCAAGATCCCCTACAGGCGTGCTAGTGCCATGAGTGTTGATGTAGTCAATATTGCCATCCGTGGTTTCCATAGCCATTTTCATGCACCGAGCTGCGCCTTCTCCAGATGGGGCAACCATGTCATAGCCGTCTGATGTTGCTCCGTAGCCTGTGATTTCGGCATAAATTTTTGCACCTCTAGCAAGAGCATGTTCTAGTTCTTCTACTACTAGGCAGCCAGCACCGACACCAGGCACAAAACCGTCCCTGTCAGCATCATAAGCTCGTGAAGCCAGCGTGGGAGTGTCATTATATTTACTCGATAGGGCGCCCATTGCATCAAACATTCCAGCCATAGACCAGTGCATATCTTCTGAGCCACCAGCAAAGACCATGTCTTGTTTACCCATCTGTATTAATTCCATGGCATGACCAATGCAGTGAGCGCTGGTGGCACAGGCAGATGAAATAGAGTAATTGGTGCCTTTTATCTTGTATGGAGTAGCTAGGCATGCAGAAACAGTGCTAGCCATAATTTGGGTCACTCTGTATGGTCCGGCACGCTTTATACCACGATCGCGCATCACATCGATTGTCTCAGTAAACATCTCACCTGAGACGCCACCAGAACCCATTACTAGCCCGGTCCGTATATTGGAAACTTGGTCTTCTGATAGCTCTGCATCAGCAATAGCTTTACCCATTGCGATGTAACCATAGGCAGCAGAAGGGCCCATAAACCGAGATACCTTGCGATCAATGTGCTCTTCTATGTTAATGTCCAGCTTAGCTGCAACATTGCATCGAAGGCCCATTTCTTTGAATTCTTCTTGAAAAGCTATGCCTGAAATACATTCACGCAAAGAGTTTGTAACGGTTGCTTTATCGTTCCCCAAGCACGAAACAATACCCATTCCGGTAACTACTACTCTTTTCATTATCTACTCCTGGACCGTTTTATGATGCGATCCCCGTCATATTATAAGAATTAATTATAATCTAAACGATCAAAAGTTGTCAGTTGAATCAAATAGACCAACTCGAAGATCTTTAGCTGTATAAATTTCTCTGCCGTCCACAGAGACTGTGCCGTCAGCTATAACCATTTTCAACTTGCGCTCAACTACCCGCGACACGTCAATTCTATACGTGACAAGTTTTGCTGATGGAAGTATTTGACCAACAAATTTAACCTCCCCTGAGCCAAGAGCTCTACCGCGCCCCTGATTTCCTTTCCAGGCTAAGAAAAAACCAGTTAACTGCCACATAGCATCTAAGCCCAAGCAGCCAGGCATAACCGGATCCCCTTCAAAATGGCACCCGAAAAACCATAAATCTGGCTTGATGTCTAATTCGGCAATCATAGTTCCTTTGCCATACTTTCCTTCAGAAGCATGAATATGGGTAATTCTGTCTACCATCAGCATATTGTGTCCAGGAAGCTGAGCGTTACCCTCACCAAATAGGTCCCCTTTGCTGCAGGAAATTAATTCTTCGTAACTATAAGAATTCTTTGATTGCGGAGTGAATATCGTCATTTATTATGCAGCCTCTAACATTTTGCTAAATTTTTTCGATCTTAGGTTTAAAATAGCTGGTGTTTACCAGGGACGAATTTAATCTGATCTAATATATTAAGTCCAGAAAATATAAAATTTGTCTGCAGAATATAAAAATGTGCCAACTAATGTTTGCGATCAATGGAGAAGCTGGCAAGCTCCACCATTGCTTTTTTCTCTTTGGTATCCGGCAAATCTGCAAGACATCTTTTTGCTTCCGCCGCATGCTTGCGAGCACAGGACATTGTGTATTCTAACGCCCCAGTGGCTCTAATAGCATCAAAAATAGCATCTAATTTATCAAGACTAGCATTTTTTATAGCCTCCTGAATAAGATGTTGTTGTTGTTGTGTTCCATTTTTCATAGCATAGATTAGCGGAAGAGTCGCTTTTCCTTCTGCTAGGTCATCACCAATATTTTTACCTAAGTCTTTTATGTTGCCATTGTAGTCGAGAACATCATCCATTAATTGAAAGGCCATGCCAACATGCCGACCATAGCTGCTTAAAGCAGACTGCTGTCGATGAGTGGAGGTCGCAATGAGCGCTCCAATTTCTGCGGCAGCATCAAAAAGTATAGCTGTTTTTTTAAATATTACTTTTTTATATGTTGCTTCACTTATCTCTGGGTTATGAGCATTTGTTAGCTGCTGAACTTCGCCTTCAGATATTGTATTAGTGGTATTCGCGATAATTTCCATGATTTTTATATCACCTACCTCAACAAGCATTTGAAACGCCCGTGAGTAAAGGAAATCACCAACTAGAACGCTAGGAGCATTTCCATATTTTGTGTTTGCGGTTGCTTTGCCGCGTCGAAGCGCCGAGGTATCAACTACATCATCATGAAGCAATGTAGCTGTGTGAATAAATTCGATAATTGCGGCGAGAGCTATATGGTCTGTGCCTGTATATCCACAGGAATTGGCACTTAAAAGTACCAACAGAGGTCTGAGGCGTTTTCCGCCACCATCAATAATATATTGCCCAATATTCTCAACCAGCTCTACTTCTGAGTTTAATCGGTTAATGATTAAGCTATTAACTTCTTCAAATTCAGATTTAACCACCTTGTGAAACGGCAACATTCCAATGCCCTGCATATTTATTTGATGAGCTATTATAGCCCTTATAGGTAGCTTTATAAAAATTTATTCTTGCGATTCAAGTATGTTTGTCTTAAAATTCACGCCCTCGTAAAACCGGCCTAAAGAAATCGTTTTTTGGGCTTGAACTGGTTGAAGCGAATACGGAGTAAATCGTATGTATGCAGTAATTAAAAGTGGCGGAAAACAACATCGTGTCGAAGAAGGAGAGTTTCTTCGCGTCGAGAAACTAGAGGTGCCTACAGGTCAAAAAATTGACTTTGATGAAGTGCTTATGGTCACAGATGGCGATAAAGTAAAAATTGGCACACCCCATATAGACGGAGCAAAAGTTACTGCAGAAGTGCTGAGTCATGGGCGTGCTGATAAAATAAAAATAATTAAATTTAATCGCCGTAAGCATAGCCGCAAACAAATGGGCCATCGTCAGTGGTTCACAGAAATAAAAATTACTAGTATAAGTGCCGCTAAATCCAAACCGAAGGTTGAGGCTGAGGTTGAGACCAAAGCTAAAGCTACAACGAAAGCTAAAGCTACAACGAAAGCTAGCAAATAGGAGAACGTCATGGCTCACAAGAAAGCTGGTGGTAGTACCCGTAATGGACGCGATTCCGAAAGTAAGCGTCTTGGAGTTAAGTGCTTTGGCGGGGAGAAGGTTTCTGCTGGAAGTATCATTATTAGGCAGCGAGGCACAAAATTTTATGCGGGAAGCAATGCTGGTATTGGTCGAGACCATACAATTTTTGCAACCGCTCCTGGTGAGGTAAAGTTCACAGTAAAAGGTCCAAAAAACCGTAAATATGTGGATATTTTGACTGCTTAGTACGCTCAATTAGGTTGTTCTTATATTCAAATTAAAGCCCCGTTAACGCGGGGCTTTTTTATTTTGGCGGACCATCTTCCTTCCTTCCTTGCTTTCATTTGAATTTCGAAAGCTTACTAACAAGTTATTGGAAGCTGTATACTCTGCTTAAGATTAAAGTAAGGTTTTGTGCTTAAAAAATATACTAGTGGTTTGATATTATGAAATTTGTCGATGAAACAACTATACACGTCCAAGCAGGCCGAGGCGGAAACGGATGCCTTAGCTTTCGCCGTGAAAAATTTATTGAAAAAGGCGGCCCCGATGGCGGCGATGGCGGCGATGGCGGTAGTGTTTATCTAGAGGGCGACGATAATCTTAATACATTGGTAGATTTTCGCTTTCAGCGAAATTTTAATGCTGAAAGTGGCCAAGCCGGTAAGTCTAAAAATTGTACTGGTAAAGGCGGAGATGATCTTATTCTAAGGGTCCCTGTTGGCACTACAATAATGGATGAAGATACGGAAGAGGTGCTTGGCGATATAACGGCTGATGGCCAGCGCCTAATGGTCGCTAAGGCAGGCTTTCATGGTCTGGGTAATGTTCGCTTCAAGTCGAGCACTAATCGTGCGCCACGACAAACATCCTTAGGATCCGAAGGTGAATTAAGGCATTTAAAGTTAGAGCTTAAAGTTCTAGCAGATGTTGGATTGCTGGGCCTTCCAAATGCAGGGAAGTCAACTTTTATCCGTGCTGTCTCAGCTGCACGTCCAAAAGTCGCCGATTACCCGTTTACTACACTGGTGCCAAATTTAGGGGTGGTGAGCCCACAAAGATACCGTAGTTTTGTAATTGCTGATATTCCTGGTTTAGTTGAGGGTGCTGCAGAAGGTGCCGGTCTAGGTATTCGTTTTCTAAAGCATCTAACGAGAACTCGCTTATTGCTACATTTAGTTGACATGTTGCCGGCTGACGGCTCTTGCCCGGAGAGCAATGTTAATGTGATTGAGAATGAGCTGGATTTATTTAGCCCGACTCTTTGGGGGCGTGAACGCTGGTTAGTGCTGAATAAGATTGATATGTTACCAGAAAACGAAAGAATTAGTCGCTGCGCAGAAGTTGTTCAGCGGTTAAAGTGGGATGGACCTGTTTACTACATATCAGCTCTAAGCGCTGTTGGTACTGAAGTATTATGCCAGGATATAATGGGTCGATTGGAGCTATGCTGGGAAGCCGAAAGAGCAGACCCTGCGGCCGCGAATTATGAAAAAGAGCTTCAACAGAAAATGCAGGTTGAGGCTAGAGATCGAATAGAGCTGCTTAAGGAAAAACCAAAACAAACCAATAATGACAATGACAATGACAATGACAATGACAATGACAATGACAATGACAATGACGTTGAGGTCATTTACAGCAAATAAGATTCTAGATATTTTGAAGTAATTAATGCAAGTTATTTAACATAAACACTAAAAATAAGATGTAATCTGGTAATTAACGATATAGCTAGGCGACATATTAGGGTACAGCGAATCTGATGTACTAATTCACAGAGACAATTTAGGTCTAAATTGATTTTTGAGCTAGGTGGCAATCCAGAGATGCGTAAAAGCCGACTAAAATGCCGGCTTTGTATCTTGGGGTAATGCTATATAAAGCCTGGCCTGATTTAGCTGACCGAAAGGGCTTTTATTTTAGCATTTAAGCGACTTTTATGACGCGCTGCTTTATTTTTATGAATAATGCCTTTGTCCGCAACTCGATCTAGTATAGGTATAACTATGTCGAAAGCAGCCTTGGCAGCGGCGGCTTCGCCGGCTTCTATGGCGACGTCAGTTTTCTTAAGGTAAGTGCGAACCATGGAGCGTAGGCCACCATTGTGTCTGCGATTTTTTTCATTTTGCCGCGCTCTTTTGCGTGCTTGGGGTGAGTTAGCCACCTAGTGCTCCTTATAAGCTACATTAAGATGAAGGTCTTAATTTCAAGGCGCGAGAATATACAATGTTTGTCGGTGCTTATCAATATGAATTATGGTGAAATCTTTATTATGATGATTAAAAGTTAGTATTTCGACCATTTTTACCCTGTTTTGTATTAGATCTGTGTTAAATATAAATATAATCGTAAGCTTGCGATAAATGTAATTGTTTGAAAAATTAATTTTCACTAGAGTGACTGGAGTTTAAATTTTGAAGCACCAAGATAGACTTGATTCAGCCGAGCAAAAAAGTCTTCTAGCGGCACCAGCGGGATTATTGGGGTCTAGTGGTGTGGTGGCAAGCATGACCATGTGCTCTAGAGTTGCCGGTTTACTGAGAGATGTTGTTATAGCCAGATTTATTGGCGCAGATGCTATGGCAGATGCTTTTTTTGTGGCTTTTAAAATTCCTAATTTTTTTCGGCGCTTATTTTCTGAAGGGGCATTTTCTCAAGCATTTGTGCCTGTTTTGGCTGAGTACAGAGAGACTGGTAGTCAGGCTGCAGTAAAAGCCCTTATAGACAGTGTAGCTGGCGTTCTAGGGTCCATTTTAATAGCACTTACAGTCTTATTTGTCGTAGCCGCCCCACTGATTACTGGTATTTTTGCATTTGGTTTTTGGTTGAATGATCCAGAGAAATTTTCCGCTGCTAGCAGTATGCTAAGAATCACTTTTCCTTATTTGATGTTAATATCACTGACGGGCTTCGCTGGCGCTATTCTTAACAGCTTTAACAGGTTCGCTGTTCCTGCTATTACTCCAATTTTCCTAAATGTAACTT
>JBLHWD010000004.1:0-14426 GCA_047628995.1 Saprospiraceae bacterium
CCACAAAAGGAAACGCTGGTGGATTTTTTTCCAGCATGGGTGCTAATAAATGTCCCTCCATATGATGCACTCCTATGGAGGGAACTTGCCAAGCATATGCCAAGGAACGACCTACACACGCGCCCACCATTAAAGCCCCTATTAATCCAGGCCCTGAAGTGTATGCCAAGCCATCAATATCTTTAGCTAAAGTCTTGGCATCTGATAAAACTTTCTCAATTAAAGGCAAAATTTTTCTAACATGATCTCGAGATGCAAGCTCTGGAACCACACCGCCATATTCAGCATGTACAGCCACTTGACTGTATAAGTCGTGAGCCAAAAGTCCGGCCTGGCTGTCATAGACAGCAATACCAGTTTCGTCACAAGAAGTCTCAATACCTAATATTCTCATTATTTTAACTCAACTCTGTACGCATTTAATCGAGAACAACACATTCTTCAATTTCTATACAAGTCTAATTTAAATTGATGCTTAGTTAGATGCTAGTATCGTCTACTTTTTATCTGTTTATGTTCTAGATGCAAGAGGAATAATACGTCTAAATGAAAGCAAGTGCATGCACCTTAGCCTCACTTGGTATAATTTATAAAAGTTTTGCAACTTAAGCAGTATGTGTTTAGAATACCGGCCCTTAAGAGTAAAGCGAAGTATCTTTTCCTAACTTTAGCCAAAAGACTTTTCTGGTTCTCTGTATAATGATCAGCAACCTACAACAGGATAGTGAATACATGCCTTTCGTTCGCATTAAAGAAAATGAGCCTTTCGATGTCGCTTTGCGTCGCTTTAAACGTTCATGTGAAAAAGCTGGGATTCTAGCAGATGTTCGCAGCAAAGAATTCTATGAGAAGCCAACTTGGGAGCGCAAAAGAAAGGCTGCCGCTGCTGTAAAGCGTCACGCTAAAAAGAACTCAAGAGATAATAAAAAATTTGTGCGCATGTACTAAATTTTCACTAGTTTGTTGATTTAGAACACTTACCATTGAAGCGCCGCATTGTCGGCGCTTTTTTTCGTTTAAAGGATTGTGGAGTAACAAAATGTTAAAAACAGACATCACGCAAGCAATGAAAAATGCTATGCGGGCTAAGGATAAGGTCAGACTCGGTACAATTAGACTTATTTTATCTGATATTAAGCGTATTGAAGTAGATGAAAGAATTGAACTAGACGATACTCGAGTATTAGCTGTCCTCGATAAAATGGTAAAACAGCGTCGTGACTCAGCTGTTCAATATACAAATGCAGCTCGACAGGAATTAGCGGACATAGAGCTTGCCGAGATAGAGGTTATACAGGAGTTTTTACCGGCGCCCCTTAACGAGGCCGAGCTTGCAGCTTTAGTTACCAACGCCATCGCTCAATCTGGGGCTAAATCTATGAAAGATATGGGCGCAGTAATGGGCCTCATTAAACCTAAAATTCAAGGTCGAGCAGATGTTGGTGCGGTGAGTAAAATAATTAAAAGTAAACTGAGCTGATTTACATATTTGGCTAAAATTTCCCAAGGATACAGTTCTATTGAATTGTACGCTGGCACGAAAAAGTTTATGGTTGTTATAGTCTGACATGCAGCGATTTTATTTAATTCTAGGCCGCTTAATCATAGTATAGGCAGCAAATACATGCTCGGTAGAATCCCCCAAAGCTTTATCGATGATGTGCTTGACCGATTAGATATTATTGATGTTATAGGAAGTCGCATTGATCTCCGTAAGTCTGGAAAAAATTACTCTGCCTGTTGCCCATTTCATGATGAAAAAACCCCCTCTTTTAGTGTTAGTCCAGACAAACAGTTTTACTACTGTTTTGGTTGCGGTGTTGGAGGAAACGCCATTGGCTTTGTTATTGATTTCGATAGAATCTCATTTCCTGAAACACTAGAAGGATTGGCTCAGCAAGTTGGCCTAGAAGTACCCCATGAAGTAAGCGATGCAGATGCTAGTATTAACTTAAAAAAACCACTTTACGCTCTGATGCAAGATGCAGATTCTTTTTACCGCAGCAATTTACGTGACCCAGCCAACGCCAAAAAGGCTGTTGAATACCTAAAATCCAGGCAGCTAAGCGGAGAAACTGCTCGTAATTTTGGTATTGGATTTGCTCCACCTGGGTGGGACAACTTACTTAAAGGTCTAGGTGTAACTGAAGAAAAAATTCAACAGCTTAAAGATATCGGATTGTTAATTGATCGCCAAGATGAAAATAAACTTTACGACCGCTTTCGTGATCGCATTATATTTCCTATAAGAGACGTTCGAGGGCGAACACTAGGATTTGGTGGTCGCGTGCTTGGTGATGATAAGCCAAAGTATCTTAACTCGCCAGAGACACCCCTGTTTCACAAAGGTCGAGAATTGTACGGGCTTTATGAAGCAAATCGCCATCTGCGTGATATTAAAAATTTGATAGTAGTTGAAGGGTACATGGATGTTGCGGTCTTGGCTCAAAATGGCATACATAACGCTGTGGCTACTCTTGGGACGGCTGCTACAGCAGAGCATCTTAATAAGCTATTTCGCTATACATCTGAGGTTATTTTTTGCTTTGATGGCGACAAAGCTGGCCAGAAAGCTGCTTCACGAGCCCTTGAAACAAGTTTACCTGCAATGCTAGACGGACGCTCGGCAAAGTTCATGTTTCTTCCTGATGGAGAGGATCCGGATTCTCTGGTTCTGAAGATTGGCTCCACCAAATTCAATGAATTAGCAAAAAATGCAATGCCACTGTCAGACTTTCTTTTTGAATCACTTTCAAAAGACTATGATTGTGATTCACTAGATGGCCGAGCTCGATTAAGTAAACTAGCGACGCCGTTAATTAATAAAATGCCTTTGGGGGTATTTAAAACATTAATGATCCAAACTTTATCCCAACGCACAGGTATAGAAGTAAGCGCTCTAACTAAACTAATAGAGCCATCCATTGATGTCAGTCAAGCCTCATACAAAAGAGAAGATCAACCGGATGTCGATACGTATAACTATCCAGAATACGACGAGCAGATCAGTGAAAAAAATTATTTAGATCACAGTCAGCTGCGGCGTAAAAAAACCTCCAATAGCGAAAGAGTCCCTATTAATAACAAGCATATAAAAATACCAGCTATAAATACATTGATTGCTCTATTAGCCAACCATCCGGAACTTGAAAAATGCCTACCTGCTACAAAGGAGCTAGAAAAATTAAAGATAGAGGGATTGGATATTTTAATGCCCTTAACAAAAGTTATCCGCGAAAACCCTGACTACACACTAAATAATATTATTGGTTATTGGCGTAGTATTCATGATCCATCTCAAGCTGAGCATTTAGCCCAAATTGCCGCCATAGATTTATTTCGCACTCCAACTAATACCAGTAGAAACAATGAAAAAGAATTTGTAGAAATATTTATTCGATTAAATAGAGACTTGTTGGCCGACATTGAGCCCATGGACTTATTTCACCACCTAATCAAAAAAGAAAAAATTGATGATCACGACTTAAAAAGCCTTAACCGTGCGTGGCTAAACCTCCCTAAAGAACAAAAAAATGATGAAATGAAAGTACTTTTCACTCAAATAGCGAGCAAACCAAGAATTCCTTAATGCAAAAAATTTAGCTAATTTTATTTGCACAGATAGGACAAACTGAGTTTATTTCAGTATAATTGAGCCTTGTATTTCCCCATTCAAACTTTAGTCACAGCAGATCGTATATGAGCGGTATCGCACAACAACAGTCACGAATCAAAGATTTGATTATCAAAGGCAAGGAACAAGGGTATCTGACATACTCTGATGTTAATGACCACCTCCCTGAAGATATATCGGATCCGGATCAAGTAGAAGATATTATTCAGAATCTAACTGATATGGGGATAAGCGTATTCGAGACCGCTCCTGATGCAGAAGATCTATTAAATACTGCAGACATCACCACCGATGAAGTTGCCGTTGCTGAGGCTGCTGCTGCCCTTGCTGCTGTAGAAACCGAACAACATCGCACCACCGATCCGGTGCGCATGTATATGCGTGAAATGGGCACAGTTGAACTCCTGACTCGCGAAGGCGAAATTGCAATTGCAAAACGTATTGAAGAAGGTATTCGTGAATTAATGTCTTCTATAGCCGAGTGGCCTGAGATAGTCGACTACATTATCGAAGAATACGATTTGATAGAAACAGATGAACGTAAACTGGCAGACATTCTAATTGGCTACCTAAACCCTATGGAGCATGTTCCTTCAGCTCTTGCTCAAGCAGAGGCAGCAAAAAAAGAAGAGGAAGAAAATGGTGGTGCTAGTGCAACTGCAGGTGAAGACGATGAGGAGGAAGAGGAAGATACCGGCCTAGATCCAATAGAGGCAAAAGAACGTTTTGACCTGCTAAAAAAACTCAACAACAACGCCAAAAAGTCCATAGAAAAATATGGACGCGGCCACAAAACTACCAAAAAATCCATAGCTGAGCTTAGCGAGCATTTCAAGTTTCTTAAATTAGCACCACGGAAATTTGAACCATTGGTTTCTGTAGTTCGGGAAACACTTTCTATGATCAGGGCAACCGAACGACAAATAACAAGTCTTGTTGTTCGTCAAAGCAAAATGCCAAGAGCCGAGTTTGTTAAGAGTTTCCCAGGAAATGAAACAAATGAAAATTGGGTTACGGAAGTTTGTGCGAATGCCGGCCCATATTCAAAAGCGTTAAAGCTACAAGAAATAGAAATACAAAGAGCTCAACGTCGACTAGGTCGAATCTCTACAAAGAACGGCCTAACTATAACGCAAGTCAAAGATATTAACCGTCGTATGTCTATAGGTGAAGCTAAGGCGCGGCGAGCCAAAAAAGAAATGGTCGAAGCTAATCTTCGTTTAGTTATCTCTATTGCAAAAAAATACACTAACAGAGGACTTCAGTTTCTTGACCTGATTCAGGAAGGTAATATTGGGTTAATGAAAGCTGTAGATAAATTTGAATATCGTCGCGGGTATAAATTCTCTACCTATGCTACCTGGTGGATACGTCAAGCAATTACTCGATCTATTGCTGACCAAGCGCGAACCATTCGCATCCCTGTTCATATGATAGAGACAATCAATAAACTAAATCGCATTTCAAGACAAATGCTTCAAGAGGTTGGAAGAGAGCCGACACCCGAAGAACTCGGTGAACGAATGGAGATGCCTGAAGACAAGATCAGAAAGGTATTAAAGATTGCCAAAGAGCCCATTTCCATGGAAACCCCTATCGGAGACGATGACGACTCGCATTTGGGTGACTTTATTGAAGATGTCAACATACTTTCGCCGGTTGATTTTGCGACAAATGATAGCTTAACTGATGCGACTAGAGATGTTCTAAATGGCCTCACCATGAGAGAAGCGAAAGTCCTACGTATGCGATTTGGAATTGATATGAATACAGACCATACACTGGAAGAAGTAGGAAAACAGTTTGATGTAACTCGAGAACGAATTCGCCAAATAGAGGCCAAGGCACTGCGTAAGCTTAGGCATCCTAGCCGTTCTGATCATTTGCGTAGTTTTCTTGACGAGTAAAGTAGAGAGAATCACAAGGATCTGCAGCTTAGGTACATAGAGATTCCGATTTATAGCTTACGGAAATAAAATAACCATATTTATCTTATGGTTACAATGAAAAGAGGTGTTTTAAACAGTAGATTGCATATCAGCAGATCATATAGCTGAAATAAAGGGCCTTTAGCTCAGTTGGTTAGAGCATACGACTCATAATCGTCAGGTCCCCAGTTCGAGTCTGGGAAGGCCCACCATTTACTTGTAAGCACCAGCAACTTCATCATCATAGAGCAGTCCTTTTGTACTATGGTCTAGCGATAGCAGCATCCACAATAGCCTTGTGTTTTGGTGCTTGAGTCCTATTTTTTCTGTCGAATTAACCCCATCTAGTAGATTTTTACTACATAATTATTCGGAAAAATTTCTACGTAGTGCTTTAATCTTGCCTTGCGCAGACTTGCTATCTAGTCGTTTTGCCTGAGACTTTTTGCTTGGTTTTGTCGGTCTTCTTGCTTTCTTAAGCACCAGAACTGCCTGAATCATTTCACGTAACCGCTCAAGTACATCGCTTTTATTTTTCTCTTGTGTGCGAAACTTTTGACCTTTTATTACCAACACACCATTTTTACTAATGCGGCTGTCACTCAATTCCAGCAACCTTTTCTTATACACACATGACAAAGAAGATTCTTTGATATTGAAACGAAGGTGTACGGCAGAAGAAACTTTATTTACATTCTGCCCTCCCGACCCCTGAGAGCGAATGGCTGTAATTTTTACTTCGTTATCTGGAATAGAAATATCCGGAGTAATTGTTAGCAATGATTTGCCCTGTGTTCTGTTCTAAAGCAGCTAAACGTATCTATAGCAAAAAATCCTGCTCAATGGGAATAAACTTGGTTGCTGCAGCAATCAAAGATGCTGCAGTTAAAGAAGGGACACCATACACAAAAGCTTCAACGGAAAAATCTTTTTCTATTTTGGTCATTAGTAAATCAAAATCGCCGTCTCCGGAAAGTAATATGACCCTATCGACCTCTTTCGCAATACCCAAAACATCAATAGCTATGCCGACATCCCAGTCCCCTTTTGCGCTGCCATCAATTCGCTGAATATATGGTTTTAATTTTACATGGAATCCAATATGCCTTAGTGCATCCTGAAACTTTAATTGACCTTCATCATCGCGGTGAATGGCATAGGCAGTCGCACTAACAATCTCACCCTGCCGAGAAATATCACGCCAAAGTTTTCTATAATTGAACTGTCGTTTGTATGCCTCGCGTGTCGTATAGTATATGTTCTGAACATCCACAAATATGGCAATTTTATATGTAGCGGGGATTAAGGTCACCTAATTTACTCATAGTTAAACATCTTTGAGCACTATAGCACCAAGAAGGCGACCTAAGAGCATGCTTAATTTAGAGGAAAACTGAAAAATTAATTATGATTAGGTCTACCTAGGTGCTCTAAAAAGATTCATAACATCAAAACTCAGAAGCCAAACTGATAGCCAACAGCAAACATGTCATCCATCTCCATTTGTATACCATTTGCATTTCGGTCTAACTGTTTTGAGTATTCAATTTCTATTTTATGGCCCTGCAGTTGCCCTTTTTGACCAAAGAGAGTGACTCCCCAGTGAGCTACCAGGCTGTCCCCACCATAGTTATCAGGGTCTGCTGTTTGTAGTGGCAAGATGATCCTGGAGTCTATCCCATCGATATCACCTTCATATTGATGAGATAACCCTAAAGATGTTTTGATCCAAGGAGCAAAAGTATAGCCGCCCCAGGCTGAAAAACGATGCTTGTCGCCTAGTGTGTAATCTTCGTCATTTTCGCCGACACGCATTACAGCTTGGTATTTAACACCCCAATCCACAAAATGACCATTATTGCCACTGTAGGTAACACCTGGAAGAAGGTCATAAGTTCCAGAACCTAGTTGCATTGAATAAGGCAGAACTGATTGCGGCGTCATGCCCATTGGAGACAAAACAGTGTCTTTTTGATCAATGTCACCGGTAGGCAAGCTGAGCCCAAAATTAAAGCGGACTTGATGACGGTCCTGTTTAAAAGCTTCCCAGAGAACACTTATCGAAGTATCACCCATTCCGCTAGATTTAGTTTTAAACGTTCCTCGTCTAGTCGCCCCGGATGCACCCATATAGGTGGTGAGCTGCATAGACTTTTCAATATGATGCAACATTAACATCCACGAAATTGTATCAGTTTGAGCATACATAAGGCTAAACATGTCCATGCGAGAGTCCATTTCTACAGGAACTACGCGTAACGTAGCAGGCTGCCCTGAGATACCATAAAAACGGTTGGGCGCAGTAGTAGCAATCTCATCTGAAGAAATGCCTCGATCCCCATCAATGCTATCCTCCATATGCATGTCCATTGTGCGATAAGAAAACATCCATCCGCCTTTTTTATGGGCATGTCCTGACGTTGTGTGGCCGCTGTGAGAGTCTGCTGACGTTGTGTGTCCGCTGTGAGAGTCTTCTGACATTGTGTGGCCGCTGTGAGAGTCTTCTGACACTGTGTGGCCGCTGTGAGAGTCTTCTGACACTGTGTGGCCGCTGTGAAGTTGCATAGAAGTAGATTCTCCCCCCGCTAACGTAAAAATGGGAAAAAATAAAAGCATTAAAGCTGCAGCAGATATTCTAAAAAACATAAATAACCCTTATCAATTACCATTAAATTTGGGCGCCAGAATATACTTTTACCATGAAATAATGAAGTATTTTTGATGTTTTATGAACGAAATAATACTAGAGAAAAGCAGATTTTTGAAAACAATTTAGAACTATTAGATAACTCCATTATCCTTTAGAATTTTTTGATATTTCTTATCTATTCCTAGTAAATTACTAAAAATTTCTTCATTAAAACTACCAACATCAGGTCCCGCCCAAGAAGTTTCGCCGGGCGTATGGCTGAGTTTTGGCATCATTGCAGGAATTTTTAGCGACTCACCATCAACCTGCACACTTTCAAATAGACCGCGCTGGATAAAATGCGGGTCTTTGAGCATATCTGCTGCATTGTAAATTGGCCCGGAAGGCACATTGCTTGCATCTAAAATACCCAAAATTTCTGCACTCGGGAGGCCTTTACACCAGATAGATAATGTCTGATCGATCTCTTCCTCAAATTCTACACGGCCTGCGTTATCTGAAAAACGTGCATCTTCTGCCATGTCTAATCGCCCTGCAGCTATCATGAGTCGCTTAAAGATTGAGTCCCCGTTGCCTCCGATGACTACATATTTTTTATCCGCACATCTGTAAATGTTTGTGGGAGCAATACCAGTTACTGTAGTGCCAGAAGGCTCTCGAACTACTCCAGCACCATCAAATTCAGGAATGACACCCTCAAGCATATTGAACATTGCCTCATACAAAGCAACATCAACAACCTGCCCCTTCCCGCTAGTGTGGCGTGAAAGAAGTGATAGCAAAATGCCGAAGGCTGCATGAAGGCCGGCAACACTATCCCCAAGACTTAAATTGGGTCTAACGGGGGCCTCCCCTGGAATACCATTCACATATCGAAAGCCACTTATTCCTTCACATACTGAAGCGAATCCGGGCTTATTGGCGTAAGGCCCAGTCTGACCATAACCTGATATTCGGGTATAAATTAAACCAGGATTAGAGTCACTGAAACGTTTTGGGCCTAAATTCCAGCTCTCCATAACCCCAGGACGAAAATTTTCTATCACCACGTCAGCATCATTAATAAGCTGGGCGGCTAACTCTCGTCCTTTCTCCATTTTTAGATTTATCGTAATACATTTTTTGTTACGCCCCAGACTCCGCCACCATAGCGATGTTCCATCTTTTAGTACCCGCCAATTACGCAACGGGTCGCCTTTTCCGGGAGGTTCAATTTTTATTACTTCAGCACCAAAATAGGCTAATAACGCGCCAGCAAACGGGCCAGCAAGCAGCTGCCCTAACTCTATTACCCTGTAACCTGATAAAGGTTTTGTGTTAATCAAACCAGCACCTTCTATTTGTTGTGTGCTATTGCTAGATCTAACAAAATTAATTATTAAAGCGACTCTACAATAAAAAAGATAATAATGCAGGAATTGCCACAAGAGACAATAAAGTAGAGGTCACCACGACGCCAGCAACTTCATTTGGATTTCTATCAAACTTCAGTGCTAACAAATAATTAAAAATAGCCGCGGGCATAATGGACTGGAGCAAAACAACATGTTTTGCAGTTCCTGAAAGCCCTATAGCTTCAACAACTACGCATGCAAATATAAAGCCACCGCCTATGCGTAATAAAGACAGCATCACGCTGCGACCCCATCCAGAAATAGTTAGGTTAGCCAGAGAAGCTCCCAAGGTGATCAGCATCAAAGGGATGGTCAATCCCCCCAATATTCCTAATGTGGAATCAATCCAGTCAGGTAATATTGTACCTGTGCCTAATAGTAAAACTGCTATGACAACAGAATGAATTAATGGCAAAAATGCTAAATCCTTAAGTGCTGCTCTCAATCCACTATTATTAGGCGATATAAGGGCGACCCCAAGAGACATTAACGCTGTCATTTGCACAAGAAAGAAAGCTAAAGCAAGCGCTAGTCCCTCCTCTCCAAAAGCAAATAAACACAACGGTAAACCCATATTGCCATTATTTGGAAAAACTACTGTTGGTAATAGCGAACGAACGGGCATCCCTGACATGCGCATTGCCAAAACGCCAAGTATTGCTGTACCTAAAAATATCAGCACTGCTGCAAAGGCGACGGCATAAAACTCCTGACCAGAAATCTCAACCCCATTAATAGTTGAAACAACTAAACATGGGGCGCCAACATTCATTACGATACGGCCAACAAAATCAGCGGAATATGGTGTAGAGGAGCGCGCCCAAAAATACCCTATGGTGGTACAAATAAAAACTGGGGCTACAACACCCCATAACTGAAAAATCATTTTTTATTTAATCTCATTTCTTTAAAAAATTGCTATGCAAAACATGCATACCGAACTTCGAGTTAATTATTGCTTATATTATTCTTAAATATTTTTATATTTTACTACTTTTTATTTTTAGAGTAGCGATTAGTGCCAAGAAATTGCATTGCAAACAATAAACTAACTGCAAGGACTAAATACAGTTATGTGACAGTGATAATTGTCGTCACATCGTATAATATCAGTATGGGTATGTCGTATAAGCAATCTATCGCTATTGGACTATAAGACTAAAAATTATAGACGAGTAAACATACATGGGCCTGACATTGAGTCTAGTCCGCACTTTTATTTTATGTATTTGTCTGTCTGTATGCCATTCTTTAGCGGACTTGCCGTCAAACTCTGAGCCAAAACTAAGCGAATCTGAAATAAAAAATACCCAAACTACAAACAGTCTAGTGCCAAAAAAATCGCCTGAAGAACTTAAAAAAATTGGCATTAAAAGTCGTATTGCGATTCAGTTAATTCTTGACCGCTATCTTTTAGCTATAGAACAAAAAGAAAGCATGCAGGGCCCCTACAACCCTGAGCTAGCAGAAATGCTTTATGGCTTGGGGAATACACTTCAACTCAATAATCAGCCAAATAAAGCCTTAGCTATCTATAAAAAGGCACTCTATATTAAACGCATCAATAATGGGTTACATGATTTATCTCAAGAGGCTATTCTGCGGGGTATTATAAAAAACCAAACGAGTCAGGGGAAGATTACCGAAGCAACTGCTAGTTATGGGCAGTTACTGCAAGTCTACCTAAAAACTTATGGCGAGAATAATCCAGAACTAATACCTCTGATGAAAGAAATCAGCCAGTGGCACGTTAATACTTATCTGCAAACGGGCGGCCGAAATGATGGATACCACCTTGAAATATCATTCCAGCTATATTCAGATGCCATTAGGCTCTCGAAAGAGGGCCAAGAAAAAGAAAATATCAAGACATTGTCATTAATGAATGATCTAGCTACAACATGCTATTACCTGTCTGCACATCAACAATTATATCCTGACTTTGGAAATTTCGGAGCCTCTATGCCGTTTGGCTATAGACCCATGACTCCAGCAAACTCCGTCCAAGGACGGGGTGCCTATTTCAAACATGGTAAGCTAATTCAGGAAGAAATAATTCAAACTCTTCAAGAAAACACTAACTTCACCACAATAGAAAAAGCTTTAGGGCAAACCAGCTTAGGTGATTGGTACCTACTATTTGGAAAATATCAATTAGCCTTAAATGCTCATCGAGAAGCTTACAATATAATGGCTGAAAACAAGCCGGGTTTAGAGGCTTTAGACAAAATATACTCCAAGCCAGTTATGTTGCCAAAACGAACCAATTTTTTTGATTTGCAAGAACCCAATAAATCAAAAAAAATTACAAAATTAAATAATAATTCCTCTCAAAGCCTAACAGTAAACTATGTTAATCTTCTTATAGATGTTACCGCAACAGGCAAAGCAACCAATTTTAATATTCAAAAAATATACCCTGAAGAGATGCATAAATATGGCGAACAAGCCATAGAAACTGTTCGCTCAAGAAAATTTAGGCCTCGAATAAAAGATGGGGTCCCTGAACTAACTACCGGGTTTCCGATAAGAGTTATACTTCCAAATGAATGAATCTAAATGTATAGAGAAAAATACCCATTTCTGCCTCCATAGAATCCTATGTAGTGGCTTAATTCTGTTGCTGGCGGGGTGTGAAAGCACCACTATAAATAATAGTACAGCATTAACCCCCCTTCAGTTTAAATCTATTCAACCAGAAAATAACAGCACCACTGCTAGTGGCGTAAAAGTCGATAATAATAAAAATAACCTATGGAAAACTAACGCTCTTCTCCATGCGAAAAAAAATACACTTGCGTCTGAGAAAGAAGGCAACTTAATGCCTCATATTTTATTAGATGAAGATAGCTATTCCTCAAGAATAATTACTGAGGAAGAAAATATCTTGATATTAAATAAAAAACTAGAACAATCAATGGCGGCGTTCGATAATATGCTCGCTTCTGAAAATACTGACACTAAAACTCAAGAAGAAGCCATGTCGAGTGATGCCTTAAATGATGCTAGCTCCGAATCAATGCAAGAAGATGCGGATATTTATCCAGCCAGCACTCCAGAAGCAACCGCAAAGGCGGGTACTAAAAATGAAGGAGGCAATAAGGGTGAGGATGGTGGTGATTATGGGGCTGGCCTTCAAGCTTATTCTGCCGGTCAGGAGGGTCCTTCCGGCAACCAGGCTGGTTTTAAAATTCCAGAAGACGTGTCAGATGGGGCTGGAGACGACATTATTGCTAGGCAAATACGAGAAGCCGCAATAAAAGAAAGGGATCCTGAATTACAAGAAAAGCTGTGGGCTGAATATCGAAAATACAAACAGGGTAAGTAAACAAAACCTATGCAAACACCGATCGATCAAATGAAATTATCAATGTCTACCATGCTCCTTATTCTATCCTTTTTGGTGCTAACAGCTTGCAGTGTTCATAAGGTCACCAGCACTACCCCAATGCCACTCACACAGCAGTCTATGTCAACAGAAAAGCTTCATCTTCTCGATATTGCTGTAATTCCTTTTAAATCTGATAGAGAGCCAGAAGAAGACATCAGCTCCACCATGTCTACCTCTGCACGAAATGCAGAAGGTCTTTTTTTGGCCAATCAGCTCACATCTACTATTCAAAAAACATCGGCATGGGGGGCAGTTAGATTAATCCCTGATCGAGAAACTATTGTCGACGTTTACATTGAAGGGAAAATTATTAATTCTGATGGTGAAAAATTAACTCTTGAAATTAGCGTGTCAGATATTAGCAATGAAATTTGGTATTCAAAAACCTACACTCAAAGCGTAGGTAATTATGCTTACAAGAATAATATGGAGATCTACCGCGATCCTTTTCAGAACCTATTTAACAGTATAGCGAACGACTTAGTGGAGTATCGCCATAAACTGTCTTCTGTTGACGCAAAAAATATATCTACCATCTCAAAATTAAGATTTGCTCGTGATTTTTCTCCAGAAGCATTCAGTGAGCATATAAGTCAATCTTCATCTGGTAAACTTAAAATCATCAGACTTCCTGCAGAAAACGATCCTATTCTGAATAAAATATCAGAGATTCGAGAAAGAGATTATTTATTCATAGATACTATGCAGGGTCACTATGATGGCTTTTCTCGCCGCATGGTAAAACCATACCAATCATGGCGTGAAGCAACCCATGAAGAAATAAGCTCTGCACGAGAGCTCAAACGCCAATCCATAACTCGAACTGTAGGTGGAATAGCTGCCGTTATTGGCGGGATCATGGCTTCAGGAAGTGCAAACGGTTCCGCACAATCGGCTGGCACAGTAGCGATTGCTAGTGGGGCGCTATTAATCAAAAGTGGCTGGGAAAAAAGAACTGAATTAAAAATCCATGAAGATGTCCTAGTTGAACTTGAACAATCATTAGAAGCGGAGATTCAACCTCGTGTAATTGAACTAGAGAACCGCAAAGTAACCCTTACAGGAAATGTGGGGGAACATTACGGGCAGTGGAGATCTCTTCTGCGAGAAATATATAAAGCCGAACATGGTGAGATTTAATCTACATGACTAATGTTAATAATAATGGTCCGCACTCTAAACCCATAAAGCCTGCCACTATTCCTTTATCAAAAGTTAATGCTGATATAACTAAAAATATCCCCTGGCAACAAAAACGCGGCACTATTATTACCTTAGGCTTTATTTTTTTTATGGCGCTGATTGTTATATTTGTGCTCCCCTACTTAATTGATGGACGCACAGAGATCAAGCCTGAAACTAAGGACAGAAAGACCTCATCTTTAAAGGAAGCTCCTTTTTTGGATGCGCAGTTATTAAAAGCCCGAAG
>JBLHWD010000005.1:0-13878 GCA_047628995.1 Saprospiraceae bacterium
ATTAACTGTTATTAACGGAAGAAACACACCGAGCGCGTTGTAAAGCACGGGAACGTACTTATCTAGAAACATTTCCATTATTTGAACAATAGCAGCGATAACACCTATGTAGCTAAGCAAGCCAAGAAAACTGAGGTCGACCTTGTCCATGCCCTCTATTCCAGTCCATGTCAAAGCACCCTCTGTCAGTAAGTATTTAAATATCAGATAATTAGCTGGAACGGTTACTACCAGTACCACAATAACAGCAATACCCAGCCCCATGGCAGCTTGTATCTTTTTAGAAATAGCTAAGAAAGTACACATTCCAAGGAAGAAAGAAAGTGCCATATTCTCAATAAAAACTGACCGAACAAATAAACTTAAATAGTGCTCCATTAAGCGGCCTCCTCTTTAGGTGAATTTGGTGCTATTTTAAAATCAGGTGCTTCAACCTGACCTTTCTTCCAAGCTCTTAGAGCCCAAATAAAGAGACCAATCAAGAAAAAAGCACTTGGCGGTAGCAACAACAAACCATTTGGGACATACCATCCGCCATTGGTCGCTAGCGACAAAACCTCAAAACCAAATAGATTTCCTGCACCGAACAACTCACGAATGAATGCAAGAGCAAGCAGGATGACGCTATAACCCAGACCATTGCCAATCCCATCCAAGAAACTATCCAGAGGAGGATTCTTCATCGCAAACCCCTCGGCTCGACCCATGACAATACAATTAGTGATAATTAGCCCTACAAACACAGAAAGCTGTTTGCTTATATCGTAGGCTACAGCCTTTAGAACCTGATCAACAAGAATAACGACCGAAGCTATAATTGTCATTTGCACGATGATACGAATGTTACCTGGTATTTGATTCCGTATAAGGGAGACCAGCATGCTAGAGACCGCAGCCACCACTGTTAAGCTAACACACATAACAGCAGTAACTTTAAGACTAGATGTTACAGCTAGTGCTGAGCATATACCTAAAATCTGTAGCGCAATTGGATTTTCATTAAAAATTGGTTTTAATAGGATATCGTTCATTTTGTTAGCCAAGATCATGCCTCCCCTGCACGTAAATTAGCAAGAAAAGGAGCGAACCCATTTTCTCCCATCCAGAATTTTACAAGATTATCTACGCCGCGACTTGTCAGTGTTGCCCCTGATAGTCCATCTATCTGATGTATAGACTCAGGTCGATCCATGTTTACCTTGCCCTTAATAACGGTAAGTGCCTGCTTGTTGTTTGAGTCGTAGCTTTTCTTGCCAACCCATTGCGCCTTCCATGACGGGTTGTCGATTTCACCCCCTAGACCTGGTGTTTCGGCGTGCTCATAGAAGCCAAGTCCCGCAACCGTATTAAGGTCAGATTCCAGGGCTACAAAACCGTATAATGTTGACCAGAGTCCGTATCCTTTTACAGGTAAGATAATTTTTTCTAGACCTTCACTTCCGTCCACGATATATACAATCATAAATTTGGGCAGACGGCCAATTTTGGCGATATCTGCGTCACCTAGATCGGTTGAAAGCTTCGGATCTTTAGAGGCTTTACGCTGATTGTAGCTTTGCAAATCTACAGCATCTGTGAATTTACCAGTTGTTAAGTCGACAGCTCGAGTAGTTATACTCTCGAACTTAGCGAGAACATTATCGCCCTTGTTCAACATACCAGCAGCAGCTAAAATATTTGTTTTTCGATCCAAGGCCTTATTAGCCTGCTGGGCTGGTCTCAATAACACAGCAGCTGTAGACACAATCACTGAGCAAACAATACACAGTATTAAGGCTACTTTAATAGTTTTTGAAGTAGAATTATCATTAGCCACGAGCCATTCTCCTTTTAATATTTGCCTCAACTACAAAATGATCGATTAGCGGAGAGAATAAATTAGCAAAAAGTATAGCCAACATCATTCCTTCAGGATAAGCAGGATTGACTACCCTTATCAATACGACCATTAAGCCAATCAATAATCCATACCAGAATTTTCCTGTACTTGTCATAGAAGCAGAAACAGGCTCTGTTGCCATAAAGACAAGACCAAAAGCAAAGCTACCAATGACCATATGCCAATGCCAGGGAACGCTAAACATTGGATTTGTATCGGAGCCAATAAAATTGAACAACGTTGACAAGGCAGCCATGCCTACAAATACTCCTAGCATAATACGCCAGGATGCAATTCGGGTTATGAGCAGTACTGCGCCACCGATTATAATTGCTAAGGTCGATGTTTCACCTATCGAACCCTGCTTGTTGCCGATAAATGCATCAAACCAGGTAAGATTTTGCTGGACAGCCTCAATTCCATAATTAGCAGCAATCGAGAGTGAAGTTGCTCCTGTATAGCCGTCAACGGCGGTCCAAACGGCATCGCCTGATAGTTCGGCTGGATACGCAAAAAAAAGAAAGGCTCGACCTGTTAGCGCCGGATTGAGGAAATTTTTACCTGTGCCCCCAAAGACTTCTTTGCCAATAACAACGCCAAAACTTATACCTAGGGCAACTTGCCATAACGGTATATCCGGAGGGCAGATCAAAGCAAATAGAATAGAGGTTACAAAAAAACCTTCGTTAATCTCATGGCCTCGCACAGAAGCAAAGACCACCTCCCAAAATCCCCCAGCTATAAATGTCACCATATAAATAGGGACGAAGTAAGCTGCGCCGTATATCATGCAATCCCAAACGCTTGACGGATCATGCCCAGCAAGCATAGCGATAATAGCTTCATGCCAGTCTGTTGAATAAGTCACTTCAGATGCAGCAAGAATGGTGTTTGCTTGAAACCCAAGATTATACATTCCATAAAACATTGCTGGAAATGCAGCAAGCCAGACAGTAATCATCACTCTTTTTAAGTCGATTCCATCTCGTATGTGTGAGCCATTCTTAGTTACAGACCCTGGCGAATAGAAAATTGTATCCACGGCCTCATATAAAGCATAAAAACTCTCTAACTTTCCACCTTTATGGAAGTGTGGCTCAATTTTGTCCAAATAGTTACGCAAAACTTTCACTGTCAGCCCTCCTTCTCAATACGTGCTAAATTATTTCTAAGGATGGGACCGTATTCATATTTACCAACACAAACGTAGGTGCATAAAGCCAAATCCTCCTCCTCAAGCTCAAGACAACCAAGTTTTTGCGCCATTTCTGTATCACCGACAATCAAAGCGCGTAAAAGCTGCGTAGGAAGAACATCTAGAGGCATCACCTTTTCGTAACTGCCAATTGGAACCATGGCTCTCTCGCTTCCATTCGTATTAGTAGTAAAAGTCAATTTTTTTTCCTTGTTTAAACCCAGGGAGGAAAGATAAATAGGCAATGCCGAATGCCGATTGACACCCAAAGAAACATAGCGAAAAAATTCGCGCTGATATCCCTCAAGAATTACAGTAATTTGACTATGATAGCGGCCTAGAAAAGAAAGCGTTCCATCAGCATGCCCAGCGGATGCGGTGCGGCCAGACAGTATAGAACCAGAGATAACACGATTGTCGCCGTCAAGAGCCTCATTGGCAACCAGTTCATTTATATTTGCACCGATCCTAGTCCGGACCAATCGAGGGCTCAGTGCTTGCGGGCCACACAACGCTACTACTCTTTGTGTATCAAGGTGGCCAGTGACAAATAGCGCGCCAATGGCTAACACGTCCTGATAGCCAACAACCCAAACTGTTTTATTGATGCTAACAGGGTCTAAAAAATGGATGTGCGTCCCAGCAAGACCCGCTGGATGAGGGCCTTTAAATTTATGTGGCTTAACTCCGTTAACATCGTTACCGACAATGCTTGCATCACTTGAAATGCACAGATTGACTGGCCCCTCTGTCAGCCTTTTAAGCACTGACAGGCCATTTTTAAAATCTTCCTCTCTTTCAGTAATTATAACTTCCGGGTTTGCTGCTAAAGGATTTGTATCAATAGCTGTAACAAAAATAGAGCTGGGCGCCTCTGAGAAAGGCGATGGCACCTTTGAATATGGACGAGTTCTTAATGACGTCCATAACCCCGATGAAACCAAATTTTCAACTACCGCATCCCTAGCTAATGTTGCTAATTTTGAAGAAGGATACTGAGTAAACTTTTCCTGTTCATCTCCATCAATGTCGATAACTACGGACTGAAGAACGCGGCGCTCGCCCCGATTAATAGCGGAAACAATACCGCAGGCTGGAGAAGTATAGTGAACCCCCTCAGTTCTCTTGTCGGAAAAAAGTAGCTGGCCGAGTTTGACTCTATCACCCACCTTCACAGCCATGGTTGGTTTCATACCAACATAGTCATCGCCAATAATAGCTACAGAACTGACAACAGGCCCGTCATGTATTGCTTGCTCCGGCGCTCCTGCTATTGGTATGTCCAATCCCCGGAAAATCTTAACCATAGATAACACCTAAAAACTATTTAATTAACCAACCAACTGCCCTTTCATGAGCCCCAAAAAATAGATAAAAAAAACCAGACAGTTTTTATCTAAAAAAATTGTCTTATTTTTTATCTATTTTTTATCTATTTTTTAAATGTACCAGAATTTAGAACGCTATAATTATACGCGATTATAAAGAGACGAACAATTTTTTTACTTCTTTATTAGCCTAGTGGCGACAGTTTATATGCAAACTAAAAAGCATACTTCTTACGATTTTTATATATAAACTGATTTTACAAACAACACATCAAATAATTAATTTAGCGAGGAAACATAGGCCAGGAAATACCAGCTAGTTGCTCCAAACACCTGATCACTTGGCAGCTATATCCAAACTCATTATCATACCAGCAGTACAATACAACATTACTGCCATCAACAATTGCTGCCTGGGCATCATAAATACAAGCATGACGAGAGCCAACAAAATCGGTCGAAACGGCTTCTGTGGACATTGTATAATCTATCTGATTTTGCAGAGGCGAATACAACGACATCTTTCGCACATAAGCATTTATCTCCTCGCGGCTTGTGTCCCGCTTGAGCTGCAAATTAAGGATAGCCATAGACACATTTGGTGTAGGCACTCTAATGGAATTACCTGTTAGCTTGCCCTCAAGCTCAGGAAGAGCCTTAGCAACTGCTTTTACTGCTCCAGTCTCAGTAATTACCATGTTAAGTGCCGCACTGCGTCCCCGCCTTGAACCTTTATGATAGTTATCAATCAAGTTTTGGTCGTTGGTATATGAGTGAACAGTTTCTACATGGCCTCTTATTATTCCATATTCATCCTGTAGGGCTTTTAATATTGGAACGATCGCATTAGTTGTACATGAGGCTGCTGATATAATTTTTGAATTCTTAGTAATTTGATGGCTATTGATCCCATAAACGATATTTGGGATTACCCCCTTTCCGGGAGCGGTAAGTATAACTTTAGCGGCACCCGGGCAAGCCAAGTGCTGCCCTAGGCCCTCTTCATCTCGCCACACGCCTGTGTTGTCAATTACTATAGCGTTATTTATACCAAATTTTGTATAATCTACCTGATCTGGGGAGTCTGCATAAATCACCTGAATGGGATTTCCGTTACAAACTAAAATATTTTTGTCCTCTAAAACTCTAATAGTTCCATCAAAAGCACCATGAATAGAATCACGACGAAGCAAGCTGGCGCGCTTAGATAGATCATTATCAGTGCCCCCATCGCGAACCACGACGGCTCGCAAACGCAACATATCGCCACTACCAGATTTCTCTATAAGTAGGCGAGCTAGAAGACGACCGATACGTCCAAAACCATAAAGAACGACATCTTGCGGCTCGAGGATTGGCTTACGTGTAGATCCAAGAAGATCAGCCATTTCTGACTCCAGAAAATCTACTAGCTTTACAGTGCCTGCAGATTCTTGGTATGTAACAGCTAGCTTTCCTATATCAATATGAGCTGGACCGAGGTCCATATTGACTAGCGCCTCAATCAAAGGAAATGTTTCGTACTCTGATAGTTCATTTTGCTCAATTTGACGTACAAAACGGTGCGCCTTCATAATCTCTATGACAGAGCGATTAACCATATTTTTTCCGTGTATATACAAAGAAATATTTTTCTCTCTGTAAAGTTTCCCAACTAAAGGAATCATTGCTTCGGACAACGCTTCGCGTTCTTTCCAGTCTGCAAAAAAATCTGCGGGTATAGGACGAGTATTTTCTGTCACTAGATTAGACCTCTTACTTGAACTCAATATACAACTCTAAGGGGACGCATTATCAAGGCTTGACCTCATTAGAGCAACCCAGTTGGACATAAAAATTACCATTATATACAGCCCAATAAAAAACTATTTACTAAAATGGGAAAAAAGCTGTGGCAGCTACTTTTTTAACAACAGTTTTTATTATTCTATTATTTTTTCCGGACATAATTTGCGCCAACATATCTTGCAATGAGATCATTTTACCGAACAACCTTTCGTAGCTTAAGTTTTCAGTCTCTCCATCTCTGCTGTTTGTTAGTATAAAAGGATCTCCGGATTCGCTCCTCAAGGAGGTTATACGCCAGAATGCTATTTCTAAATTACGAGCGCTCAAATAAAGATCCTGTTCTTTTAGGTCGTCATAAATAAAAAAGTCATGCCGATATCCATATGACCTCCTCACCATGTCAGTCAATCCAGCCATAAAAGCAAAAACTCTATCTCCTTGAAATTGACTATCAAGGGACAGCTCAATCGCAGCAGTGCCATGCTCAGAGATGTTATGCATGTTAATTTTTCCTGGAGATCCAAAAATATTCTCCAGCCTGCCTTCTATCGTGAAGGTTTGACCATTAGATTTTAGCCTGCTGTTAAGGTACTTAGGATTCCTCTTATAAAGCTTTGCGGTCAACTCCTTTAGCAACGATTCAATTTCTATATAATGATAATCTGCAACTACATCGATTTCTGATTTCGCTAGATTCGTCAAACTAAAATTTTTAAATGCGCAGCCGGTCAGGGCGACCAAAAAAATCAATGCGCATACAACAATCGTAAACTGACTAAATTTATACAATTTTAATCCCGCATTAATTGAGAAAATATTTATACCAAACTGGTACTGTAAGTCATATCAATATGTAACAACCATCGCTAAAATAAGCCCGAAATTTATTTTGAAAAAATCTTCACAGCAGACATATCTGCATTAATATTACACCAATAACCTAAAGCACTATACCTACCATGCCAATTATGACCCTGCCAGCAACAAATTTACCTGGTGAAAAGCGAACCTGGAAAGGCGCTTACAGCGCCGGAATTTCACTCAGTATTGCTGAATTATCTCAGCAACACCGAGGGCTAGTTGTTGTTGTTGCCTCATCGGCCAGATCTGCATCACAGATAATGACTGAGGTAGCTTTTTTCCTAGGAGACGAGAGTAAGGTTTTTCATCTTCCTGACTGGGAAACACTCCCTTATGATCAGTTTTCACCTCACCAGGACATTGTTTCGCAGCGATTAAAAACATTACACAACTTACCGCAAACCTCTACTGGTGTAGTAGTCGTCCCTGTAATGACAATGATGCACAGAATACCGCCTGTTGATTTTGTCAGCGCTCGTTCTTTTGACTACAGTATTGGAGATCACCTAGATCTTTGTGATTTAAGAAAAAAACTACAGCATAACGGCTATCGACTTACAGAAACTGTCATTGAGCATGGCGAGTACAATATTCGTGGGTCAATTATAGATATCTACCCGATGGGCGCCCCGCTGCCCTTTCGAATTGACCTATTTGATAACGAGATTGAAAGCCTTAGAACTTTTGATCCAGATAGCCAGCTTACATTAGAAAAAATGGATCATCTTTTTCTTCTTCCTGCTAAAGAAATACCTTTAGACGAAGAGTCTATAGGATTGTTTAAAAGAAAATGGCTTGATCGATTTGAGGCAGATCACCGAAAATGTTCTACATACAAAGATGTAAGCAATGGCATAGCATCGCAAGGTATTGAATACTATCTTCCATTGTTTTTTGAAGGGTGCGCAACTGTATTTGACTACCTTCCAAAAGACTGCCTTGTTATTACTGAAAGCGATGCTGAGTTGGATGCAAAAAATTTTTGGGATAGTGCAAACAAACGCTACGAAGAATGCAATATTGATATAACTCGTCCTCTTCTCTCACCTAAAGAAATCTTTCTTCCAGTTGATGAATTTTTTGCTTCACTAAAAAAATATCCACGCACCATAATGACTGAATCAACAAATAGCACAAAAATATCTAAGAGTATTTTTGAATTAAATTTTGAACCCATTCCTCATATTGCTATTAACAATAAGGCATCTAACCCACTTGAACACCTAAAAAAATTCCTATCTTTTACCTCTGCGCGTATCTTATTTTTGGCCGAAACTAAAGGTCGAAAAGAAGCCTTAAGCACGCTACTAAATAGCAATAATATATCTCATAAAGAAGTCGAGGGATGGGAAGATTTTATGGGCAATACAAACAATGTCTGCCTAACTGCTCATCCTGTAGAAAGAGGGCTATATCTAGAAAAACCGAATATTTGCCTAATTACTGAGACGGAATTATTTGGTCTTCAAATCATACAAAATCGTCGTCGGATCACCAAAAAATCTGAATCAGAACAGGTCATAAAAAATCTCTCAGAGTTACGATTAGGCGCTCCCGTAGTTCACATCGAGCATGGGGTTGGAAGGTATCGAGGGTTAAAAATTATAAACTCAGAAGATTGGCCGCAGGAATTTATCAGCCTAGAATATGCAAATGAATCTAAGCTATATGTACCCGTTTCATCTCTTAATCTCATTAGCAGATACAGCGGGGGAGAAGTGGAATTAGCACCTATGCATCGGCTCGGTGGGGATCAGTGGCAAAAAGCTAAAGACAAGGCTCTTAAGCAGATTTCTGACACAGCTGTGGAGTTACTAGATATATTTGCAATTAGGGCAGCGAAAAAAGGGTTTGCATGCAAACCCATGCCTGATGAGTATAAATTATTTTGTGCAGATTTTCCCTTTGAAGAAACCCCAGATCAACTGGAAACGATTGAGGCAACAAAAAAAGATATGCTTTCTGAACAACCCATGGATCGACTTGTCTGCGGTGATGTTGGTTTTGGTAAGACTGAAGTGGCAATGAGAGCTGCGTTTATTGCTGTTGCCAGCCACAAGCAAGTCGTTATACTTGCGCCCACAACCCTTCTTGTACATCAACATGTAGAAAACTTTCGTGATAGATTTGCTAACTGGCCAATTAAAATCGGTGAGTTATCTCGATTTTGCACGGCAAAAGATCAGGAAGTGGTTTTAACTGACACAGCTCAAGGAAATATTGATATTTTAATTGGCACCCATAAGCTTTTGCATGCAAAAATAAATTATAAAAATTTAGGGCTCCTTATTATCGATGAAGAACATCGATTTGGGGTCAAGCAAAAAGAGAAAATTAAAGCTCTAAGAGCAGAAGTCGACATCTTAACTCTTACAGCGACACCTATTCCGCGAACGCTCAACCTATCAATGTCTGGCATTAAAGATCTTTCTATTATTGCGACACCCCCTGCAAAAAGATTATCTGTGAAGACATTTATCCGGGAAAATAACTCCGGTATTACTCGAGAGGCTGTTTTAAGGGAAATTCTTCGTGGCGGACAAGTTTTTTATCTACATAACGAAGTAAGAAATATTGAAACAATCGCAGATGAGCTCTCCGAACTAGTGCCAGAAGCAAAAGTGAATTTTGCTCACGGACAGATGCGAGAGAGGGACTTAGAGAAAATCATGTCTGATTTTTACCACCAACGTTTTAACGTTCTCGTCTGCACTACTATCATTGAAAATGGTATCGACATTCCGAGCGCAAACACCATATTAGTTAATCGCGCAGACAAATTTGGTCTTGCTCAACTCCACCAGCTTCGAGGTAGAGTTGGTCGCTCCCACCATCAAGCATATGCCTATTTATTGATTCCAGAAATAAAATCAATGACTTCAGATGCCCTAAAACGTCTAGAAGCCATTAGAGATGCCAGCCAGCTTGGGTCTGGGTTTACACTAGCAACCCATGATCTGGAAATTCGTGGGGCAGGAGAACTTTTAGGAAAAGGGCAAAGCGGCCACATACAATCAATTGGCTTCAATTTATACTCTGAATTATTAGAGAAAGCAGTAAAGGCCATACGCAAAGGTGAGCCGGTTGATTCAATAATGACGTCTAATGAGGATGTCGAAGTAAAACTAAATATTCCCGCTCTAATACCTGAAGAATACCTGCCCGATGTACATATGCGGTTAACTATTTATAAGAGAATAGCAAATGCTACATCTGACAATGAATTGTATGAGCTCCAGGTTGAAATGATAGATCGTTTTGGGTTAATTAAGGGCTACCTTAAAAACCTATTTTTAGTGACTTCCCTAAAACTGCATGCTCGATCGATAGGGATTATGAAGCTAGAAACTGGGTCAGATGAGGGTCGAGTAATTTTTGGCCCAAATACCCTAGTAGAACCGCTCACGATAGTTAACTTAGTTCAAAGCCAGCCAGATGTTTATCGCTTTATGGGCTCAAATAGCTTGAAGTTTAAGCAGAGAATGGAAACAACGGAAGAGCGCATAGAGCAAGCAAGCACTCTGCTGCATCTTCTTACACCCAAAAAAATAACCTAAAAGCACCAATGGCTCTAATTTAGATCGTTATGTATAGCTGGGTCAGGCACCATATGTAATGTTGAAGTTGGGAATGCTATTTCTGCGTTGTGCTCGGCAATAATATCAGACACCTTTAGCAGCACATCTTGCTTAACCTGATGATAAAGAGCCCACTTTGTGGTTTTAGTAAATGTATAAATAAAGAAATCAGCTGAAGATGCAGCAAAAGTATTAAAATTAACCATTAATATTTGACTGTTATCGATATCATCATGACCAGAAAGCATCAGGCGTACGTCTGAGACGATAGATTCCATTTTCCCTAGGTCATCATAGCGAATGCCTATAGTTTCAAATATTCGACGATTCAACATTCTTGAGGGATTCTCTAGCGAGATACTATTGAATACAGAGTTTGGAATATATAGCGGCCTCTGATCAAATGTTCTAATCCTCGTAAGGCGCCAACCAATATCTTCAACTGTGCCTTCAATTTCTTGGTCAGGAGATCTAACCCAATCTCCAACTTTAAATGGCTGATCGAAATACAGCATTAGCCCCCCAAAGAAATTAGCCAATAGATCTTTTGCAGCAAAACCGATGGCCAGGCCACCAATGCCACCAAATGCAAGCAACCCAGATATACTGTAGCCAAACAACTGCATTGCTACCAAAACTGACATTATTATGACTGAAGCACTCAGGAGCTTACCTACCGCCCTAACTGTGGTTTCATCAAGCGGCTCTGCCATATAGTCAGGATGTGACAAGTTGTGTTCCGCACGCTTAATCAACTTAATTAAAAATAGCGCGGAAAGAAAAATTATAGAAGCTCGGTTAATAAGACTGACAAGGTCATGCGTTTCAAGGATTAAAGCTGTTGAGGCAACTGAAGCTGCTAGGTTGACGCCAATGATCCATACAATCCACACAGCTGGTCGCCTAAGGGCGCCAATGATTGCATCATCCCATACGGTTTTAGATTTTGAGGCTTGCCTTGCTAATATATTTACTAAACCATTAGTTATTTTACCAACAGCATAAGTGCAAATAATAATCAGAAGAATCTGTAGCACCCAAAAATAATGTTCACCTGTCAGGTCAACAAACCAATTTTCTGAAATTGCCATAAAGACATTCCTCGTCAATTACACGCCAAGCTAATCTTAACGTTTAGATAGCACCAAAAGAGATTCACTGGTTGATTTCCACCGATCAATGGCATTCAGGTCATTCCATGAAAATATTTTCCGACGGGTCATTCTGTCCAATCTTGGTGATGACGTCCAGTTTGAAGATTCCAAAAAGTCCAATACCTCAAAAACCCCCTGTCTATTATTGCAAACCAAAATAGCATCACAGCCAGCCTTGAGTGCAGATTCAGCCTTCTCTTTATAGCCACCAGCAATATCTGCACCTTTCATAGAAAGATCATCGCTAAAAATAACTCCGTCAAACTTCAGACTTCCTCTTAAAATATTCTTTAGCCAGAACTCTGAAAAACCTACCGCGCTAGAGTCAATTTCAGGAAAGATAATGTGGGCCGGCATTATTGCATCTAAACTTGCAGCCAGCTGCTTAAAGGGTATAAGGTCATGAGCCTGCAGCTCATTAAGAGACCTTTGGTCCAATGGCGTTTCATGATGGCTATCAGCCATTACACCACCATGCCCTGGAAAATGTTTGCCAGTAGCCGCCATTCCGGCTTCATTCATACCGGCTATGAATAATTGCGCCGCTCTAGTTGTTAACTCCGGGTTATCAGAAAATGATCGATCTGCAATGACTTCGCAGCTGTCTGTATCTAAATCCAAAACAGGAGCAAAACTAAAATCTATGTCGCATGCTATTAATTCAGAAGCCATTAACCAACCGCAGTCTTTTATAAAGCTCTCTGAATTTTTTGATACAGTCTTCAGGGTGTCTCCTAGTAGCTTCATCGAAGGAATTCGACTGAACCCATTGAGGAAACGCTGAACCCTTCCTCCCTCTTGATCAACGCAAATTAAAAGATCGGGGGCTATTTCTCTGATCTCAGATACCAGGGATGAGATTTGCTCTCTGTTTTTAAAGTTCCGTGCAAAAAAAATGACCCCTCCAATAAAAGGGCCCGCTAGCAAACGTCTTTCCTCCACGCTTAACGAAAGTCCGTCTAGATCAACTATCAAAGGCCCTAATGACATAATCCCTTCCCTTAAATCCATTGCGTGATCAACATAAACATTCACGCTGGACAATAGGCCAGTATGAATACTTTTTTGCTTAATCATAGATTAATTTATATATATTCTGCTGTGATCGCACTTTTTTGGAGATGCATACAAAATAAATGAATATTTAAAAGTTGGCGCGAAGCTTTATTTGCATCAAATGTTTGATATTCACCTTACTTTGGCCATATACTGTTAATAAATACAGGCTATATTTATTAACAGTCACACATGCTTACTGGTAACTTAAAATGACAAAGGACTGAATGATGCGCAATTCTTCACTCACGGCAAGGCAAGAAGAAATCCTGAACTTAATTAAGATGCATATAAAGTCGACGGGCTACCCTCCCACAAGGGCTGAGATTGCCGCAGAATTAGGCTTCAAGTCACCCAATGCAGCAGAAGAACATCTAAGGGCAATAGCTAGAAAAGGTGCTATTGAGATGGTTTCCGGCACATCTCGAGGTATTCGTTTGCTAGATGAAGAACACAATGGACTTCCGTTGATTGGCCGAGTGGCAGCTGGAGAGGCTATTCTTGCGATCGAAAATATTGAGGACTATCTCGAGATTCCTCCAGATATGTTTCATCCTAAAGCAGACTTTTTGCTAAAGGTTCAAGGAACAAGCATGAAAAACATTGGTATAATGGATGGCGATCTTCTTGCTGTTCATAAGACGAGCACTGCCGAAAATGGTGAGGTCGTGGTTGCAAGAATTGAAGATGAGGTGACTGTAAAACGATTAAAAACTAGCCCTGAGGCGCACGAGGTCATCTTATTGCCAGAAAATGAAGAACTAGATCCAATCCTCATTGATTTACGGGAGAAAAATTTTACGATTGAGGGAATAAGCGTGGGCGTCATCAGGACAAAATTCTAGCTGAATAACTTTATCTAATGAATAACAGGGGGTATCCCAGCAAAGTGATTCTCTTCTGAGACCTGCAAGACATCTAGATCCATCTTATCGAACAAATCAATTCCCGCATCAATCATAACTCTTGCAACATCAATTTTTGATTCTTCCGAAAACCCTTGAACCTTCTTTGAAAAGGAGATACAAATTAACGGTTC
>JBLHWD010000006.1:0-13629 GCA_047628995.1 Saprospiraceae bacterium
GTCGCTTGATAACCACAAAGCCCATAAGGTGGGCCAAAGTAGCAACAAGGTGCCTGCTGGTCTGTCAAAGCGCATGAGCTTTAAAAAGACAGGCATCCGTTTATTTAGATACAATAGCCTAAAATTATACATCTAATTAATAGCACATAATTGGTGTTTAAAATTAATAGCGAAAATTACATAGAAGCTATTGTTTTGTTAAATTCGGGCATAAATAATTCGCTTACAAGAAGAGGTTTTCTGTCTAAATAGAATAGCGAGCGACGACCCCAAACACTCACAGTGCTATTATTAGACAATTCTTGCTGAAAGTAACCATTTGCCTTTGTAAAGCCTACTTCAATAGAGCCTCGTTGCATGGCAGCATCTTTAAATAAAAGCGCCCCTAAGGGCTTGGTGTTCAGATTTTTTAATTGCCCTGTTAGTGTTTTGACTGGAATAACACTGCGTGCATATACTAATGGTACATCGCAGCCATGCAAAATTACTTGTCGAATGAACGCTTTTTGCCGTAAAGGAATTTTGAGTTTTCGAGCTTCTGATAGTGTTGGAGAGGCTATTTTTTGTGTAAGTACTTCTACGCGAAACTCCCCCTTGGTTAGCTCCATAAGACGGCGCGTCAACGAGCCCCTATCAAGCAACCAACCTCTTATTATGGCTGGCATTGCAGTATAAGGTGTTCTTGTGTAACTCTTCCAGTTTTGTTCTGAAAGAAATATTTTATCGGAGTTATAAATAGCGGACAATATTTATGCCTGTAAGTCATTTGTGAGCTTTGTATTCTAACCTGTAATGATATTTAAGTTGTATTCTATACTTGGCCGAAGCGCTCACCGCCTCCGAGCCATCTCCGGATAATTGCTTGGGCATTTAATGGGTGCTTCTCTAATAGCATCTGCGCGATTTTTTTAATTTCTGGCAGCAAATTGGCATCTCTCTGTAAGTCCGCAATTCTCATTACCATTTCACCAGTTTGTTTTGTCCCAAGGACTTCTCCAGCACCGCGAAGCTCCAGGTCCATTTCAGCTATCTTAAAGCCATCATTTGTTTGACGCATAATCTTAAGTCGCTCGGCGCCTCGTCGCGATAGAGGCTGGCCATATAATAACACGCAGTGACTGTCTTCTTGTCCGCGCCCTACTCTTCCTCTGAGCTGATGAAGCTGTGCAAGACCAAGACGCTCCGGATTTTCAATTACCATCAGGCTTGCATTTGGGACATCGACACCGACCTCGACTACAGTTGTGGCAACAAGAAGTTGAATTTTTCCTGCTTTGAACGCAGCAATAGTGGCAAATTTCTCACTTGATTTCTGCCTACCGTGTACCAAACCTATCCTTAGTTCTGGAATTAAAAGATGCAGTTCTGTTGCAGTGGCTTCCGCCGCCTGCGCTTCCAGCATATCTGACTCTTCAATAAGCGTACATATCCAGTATGCTTGGCGGCCATCGGCGCAAGCCTTTTGTACCCGATCAATTACTTTCTGTCGATTCTGGTCTGCAATAACCACCGTATTAACAGGTGTTCGACCAGGGGGATTTTCATCGATGATAGAGCAATCTAGATCGGCATATGCTGTCATAGCGAGGGTTCTAGGAATAGGTGTTGCTGTCATTATAAGCTGATGAGGAATTTGATGATCATTCCTTCTTTTTTCCTTCAAAGACAGGCGTTGATGTACACCAAAACGGTGTTGTTCATCAATAATAGTTAATGCTAGGTCCTTAAATAAAACATCTTCTTGAAATAAAGCATGGGTGCCAATTACAATTTGCACAGAACCCTCATTAATTGCACTTAATTGCTGTATTCGTGCCTTCCCTTTTACTTTCCCCGTGATCCAACCAATTTTAATTCCCAGTGGGCTCAACCATGTTTCAAAAGATTGACGATGCTGTTCTGCTAAAATTTCTGTAGGAGCCATGATGGCACATTGCTTTCCGCTAGCTATGCACTGAAGAGCTGCTAATGCAGCGACCACTGTTTTTCCTGAACCAACATCTCCTTGTACTAGCCTTAACATGGGCAGCGTGCTAGATAAGTCTCTTTGAATTTCGAGGCTAACTCGTTTCTGTGCATTTGTTAGCTGAAACGGCAAAGCAGCTAAAAACTGTCCTCTTAAAAAATCGTCATCTGAAAGAATAGGCGCTTTGTTTTTCTGCACCGTTTGCCTAAGGCTTAGTAAGCTCAAATGATGGGCTAGCAGCTCTTCAAAAGCCAAGCGCTTTTGTGAAGGATGACTTCCTGTGCTTAGTTGTTCAATTGAAGCTGTATTTGGTGGCTCATGAATAAATGTTAATACATCGACAAGGGATGATTTTTGTAATATTTGTGGCAAAAGCTCTGTTAGTTTACGCTCTTTCAATAAGTTTATAGCTTGCGAAACAAAACCTCTCATTTTTTGCTGAGAGATACCTTCGGTTGCCGGATAAACTGCAGTCAAAGACTGCTGCAGTGGCAAAGAATTCGTTGAATCAATAAATTGATATTCCGGGTGGTATACCTCGAGACCAGAACTGCCGATTTTGACTTCACCATAACACCTAAGACGGGAGCCTGTTTTTAAATGATCACGCAAAGAGCTGTTAAAATGAAAGAAGCGTAGACTTATGATTCCGGTATTATCTTGTAGTCGACATAGCAAGCTGCGACGACGACCAAATACTATTTCACAACCACGAATTTCACCTTCGATGACAATTTCTGTATTTAGTTGTGCGCCCCCTATTGGAGATATTCGAGTTCTATCCATATAGCGCATAGGCAAATGGAATAACAAATCTTGTATAGTTTCGATCCCTAATTTGGAGAACTTTAAGGAAATTTGAACTCCAACGCCCTTTAGCGTTGATACAGAGGTTTTATCTAGGTCTTGGCTGTTCATTTATAGAGCTAGCTGGCTTGCATTAGGCGGTTTACTTGCCTCGCCAAAATGCTGAGATTTTGAGATCATGACGATATAGTGTAATTCAGGTAAGGTCATAATGGTTCCCTTGCTTACAATGATAGCGAAAATGAATAATAAAAGGAAAGCTAATTGAAAATCTTATTTGTAGGTTGCGGGGATATTGGTATTCGAGTGACCCGAGCAATACCTGATAGCGAGTTAAGGTTTAACTGCCAGATTCAGGCTATGCGCAGGAACCCCTCAGCTTTACCTGTGGGTATAGATGCAATAAAGGGAGACCTTTGCAATAGCAACGATCTTTTGGCTGTACTTGATAAATCAAACATTGATGTAATCATTGTCACTTTAACTGCAGACGATATGAGCGACCAGGGCTATCTTGACAGTTATGTTGCTGGAGCAAAAGCTCTAAAAATTGCCGTAACTAGCACCATACATCCCCCTAGTCTTGTTATATGGATTTCAAGCACGGGTGTTTATGGCCAAACAGATGGGGAATGGGTAGATGAGCTGTCGGAGGTGGCGCCTAGATCGTTTCGAGGTAAGAGGTTAGTGCAGGCTGAACAGCTAGTTAGCTCGCTATCTAAGTCGCGAGCAGTGGATCCGAACTCGTCGATTAAGTCTACAGTGATCCGCTTTTCTGGAATATACGGGCCAGGAAGAAACAGGCTGATTAATCAAATTAGACAGGGCAATATTGCCCCTAAAGACCCTGTTGCCTGGACAAATAGAATTCATTCAGAAGATTGTGCTGGAGTGATTGTTCATTTGCTAGAGCAGCATTCACAAGGAAAGCCTTTAGGGAGTCTATATTTAGCTACTGATGATGAGCCAGCGAGTGCACACAAAATGCAGAACTGGCTGGCAGGAGAGCTAGAATTAAATTTTTCAGCAAAGGATAAAGATAAAAAAAACAAGCAAACAGGTATATTTTCAAACCGAAGATGCAGCAACAAGCTATTGAAAAAAAGTGGCTACAAGTTTTTATTTCCTACCTTTAGAGAGGGATATCGCCTTCTATTAAAAGAGTAGGTATTTTATATTAATGGGCTTAAATTACCATGATAGCGTCCATTTCAACATCTGATTTTTTTGGTAGCTCGCTAACCCCAATTGCCGCTCGTGCTGGATAAGGCTGATCAAAATGGCAAGCCATAATACTGTTGATTACTGAAAAATTTCCCAAATCAGTAAGATAAATGTTCAGTTTTACAATATTTTTTAATGTACCGCCTGCCGCTTCGCATACAGCAGAAAGGTTTCTAAAGACCTGGTTCACTTCAGCCTCTATACCGCCTTCGACGATAGTCATAGTTTCAGGGTCAAGTGGAATTTGACCAGACAAGTAGACGGTATTGTTAACTTTTATTGCCTGTGAATATGTTCCAATAGCCGCAGGAGCTTTTTCTGTATTGATCGTAGCTTTGTTGATCATCGGTCTTCCTCTGTCAATTTTTAGTGCGGTATACTCTCTGCACTTGTTTTAAAATTCTGATGCGTTTAATAACTTGAGCAAGGTGCAGGCGACTCTTAACTTCAATCAGTAAATCGACGATGCTGGAATTTCCGTCTATTTCTTCTGCTTGGATCTTAAGTATGGTTGCCTCACATTCTGAAATTCGTGATGCTAGTGTAGCAATAATTCCTCTTTCGGAGATAAGCTCCACTTTGCATGTTACAGCAAAATCTCCCTTCACCTTAGAGGACCAATTGATAGATATACATTTTTCAATATTAGTTCGAATTTCGTTAAGATTCTTGCAAACATCAAGGTGAACCACAAGGCCCTTTCCAGGGCTAAGGTGGCCTAAGATTGTATCTCCAGGTATGGGATGGCAGCATCGAGCATAATTTATAATCAATCCTTCTCGAGTATCAATCATAATTGGTGATTCGAATTCTGCAGGAATGCTATCCTTTCGCATAGACGGCGGAGCCATAAGATTGGCCAAGGCATACGCCATTCTGTCACCTAAGCCAATTTGCTGAAGGACATCCTCAAATTTAGTGCAGCCTGTTTCTACCAGTGCCCGTTTTATCCAGGATTTTCGAATACTTTTATAGTTTGTATCGAAACTCCCAAGTGCCCGATCTAGAAGGCTTTTCCCTAATATTACAGATTCGTCGTGTTTTTGGTGCTTTAGGAAGTGACGAATTGCGCTTCTTGCCTTGGCTGTCACGACGAAATTCAGCCAAGATGGGTTAGGTTGGGCATCCTTAGCAGTAATGATTTGAATTTTCCCCCCACTTTCTAGTCGTTCCGACAATGGAGTTAATTGACCGTTAATTTTACATGCAATACATGTGTCGCCTATTCCTGTATGTACTGCATAGGCAAAATCGACTGGCGTTGCCCCATGGGGGAGCGAGACAATATCGCCCTTAGTCGTGAAAACATAAACCTCGTCTGGAAATAAGTCTGTTTTTACATGCTCAATAAATTCTAGAGAATTTCCAGCCTGTTTTTGTATTTCCAGAAGACCCTTAATCCATCGATATGCCCTAGGATTCCCTTCTTCTTGGGACTTATAAAGCGGGTGTGCAGCAACACCAAAATTTGCCATTGCATCCATATCACGTGTTCTTATTTGAATCTCTATGAGCACGCCATGCATGCCTACTAAAATATTATGTAGGGACTGATATCCATTAACTTTAGGTATAGCAATATAGTCTTTAAATTCTCCTGCCACTGGTTTGAACAGGTTGTGTATAACTCCTAGTGTACGATAGCAGTCATCTACAGAATCAACCACAATACGAAAAGCGAAGACATCCATGATGTCTCGAAAAGATTTTTTTTTGGCTTTCATTTTCTGATAGATGCTCCACAGATGTTTTTCGCGACCTGTGACATCTGCCCTAATAGATTCCTTGCCTAGACGAACCTCAATCCCATCTTTAATTTCTTCAACAATTTCTCGACGAGGCCCTCGTGCTACTTTGCGCGCCTCCATCATTCGTTTGTGCCTAACTGGGTACATAGAAGAAAAACCTAGTTCCTCGAATTCAACCCTCATATTATTGATGCCAAGTCTTTGCGCAATAGGAGCGTAAATTTCTAATGTTTCTCTAGCAATTCTTCGGCGTTTATCTGGATTTAGGCCGTGAATAGTCCTCATATTGTGTAGCCGATCTGCTAGTTTTATTAGCAGTACACGAATATCTTTAGACATCGCTAAAGTCATTTTTTGAAAGCTATCTGCTTGTCTTTTTGCTCTTGAAGTGAACTCAATCTCGCTTAATTTACTGACGCCATCTACTAAATCTGCAACCGTCGCACCAAAGAGATTGAGGAGTTCTTTTTTGTTGACGTCAGTGTCTTCAAGCACGTCGTGCAGTAGTGCGGCCATGAGGGCTTCATGATCAAGATGCATATCTGCCAAAATGGTTGCTACAGCTAGCGGGTGAGTTATATATGGCTCACCACTTTGCCTTGCTTGACCTTTATGACATAGCTTAGCAAATTCGTATGCGTGCAGAACATCTTGAACTTGATTCTCTTCGAGATAGGAGGAAAGTTTTTGCCTAAGAATCTCGCTCGCCAGGGAGGCTAACAAGATTTTTCCTCCTTCATAGAATCAGGTTTCTTCTGTTTTTGGTGATATGTGCTTGCTTTCAGAGGAGAGAGCTTCTTGTGCGACAGAATCGTCGCTTGCAGCTGCCATGTCCGGCTCTTCTTCGGCGGCATCTATCATAAAGTCATTAACTTTTTTAGTTTCCGTCAGAATGCTTGCTGATATGAAGCCTTCTTCGATTTCACGCAACGCTACGACCGTAGGCTTGTCATTTTCCCAAGGCACTAAGGCTTCTTTTGTGCCTAATGCTAGCTGGCGCGCACGCTTTGAACTAACCATAACAAGCTCAAAGCGGTTGTCTACGTTCTTCAAGCAGTCTTCTACAGTAATTCTGGCCATGCGTTATTCCGTTTTAGTTAGTTAGCTATTTCTTTAAATAACATTGAAGATTCTGCATTATAAAATACAGGGTCGCCTAGTGTACAAAATTGCTGGTTTCAGGACAACAGCTGCTTAAGTAGTAATTCATATTTTTGTTGTTGACGCGGTAGCTCTAGTCGCCTGTTCAAAATAATCGAATTAAGTTCTATAAGAGCCCCATCAAACCCATCGTTTATGATTAAATACTTAGCTTCCGTAAAGTGAGACATCTCTTCTTGGGCAGAGGCTAGACGTCGGCTTATGACAACTGAGTCGTCTTGACCGCGATTGGTTAACCTTTCTTCAAGCGCCTCAAGTGATGGAGGCAAAATGAAAATACTGACACAGTCAGGTAGAAGACAGCGAACTTGTGCAGCTCCCTGCCAGTCAATCTCCAAAATAACGTCTACTCCACTTAAAAGAGTTTGCTGTACCCATTTTTGAGAAGTGCCATAAAAATGGTTGAATACCTGGGCATATTCCAGAAAATCTTGATTATCGACCAAAGCGTGAAATGCAGGCTCATCGACAAAGTGATAATTTATGCCTTCTATTTCCCCTGGTCTCATTGTGCGAGTTGTATGAGAAATAGAAACACATAGATCAGGCGTCATTTTCAGCAGAGCATTGACTAGGCTTGTTTTTCCTGCACCAGAAGGAGCGGAAATGGTATAGAGAGTCCCTTTATTAGGCATCGAATGTAGTTCCTTTCATGCTTAAACTGTTAAAATTTTGATTATTCAATATTTTGAATCTGTTCCCGCATTTGCTCAATCAGAACCTTTAGTTCTATTGATGACTGGGTTATATCGGTTGCAATAGATTTTGAACCCAGCGTGTTTGCTTCGCGGGTTAATTCTTGCATCAAAAAATCCAACCTCCTCCCAATTGGTTCTTGGCGTTTAAAGGTCAGATGTATCTCAGTTAAATGAGCATCGAGCCTATCAAGCTCTTCTTCCACATCAGACTTTTGGGCAATTATAACTAGCTCTTGCTCAAGGCGCCCTTGATCAATCTCTAGAGATATTTCATTAAACTTATGCACCATTTTTTGTTTTCTAGCCGCCAAAAAAATTGGAAATTTTTGGCGGACTTCAGCAAGTTCGTCCGAAACACCTTTGAGCCGCTGCTCAATAAGAAGTTGGAGCTGCACCCCTTCCCGGTGGCGATTCTCAACAAGCTCAATTAGGGCTTCTTCAAAAAGAGCTACTAGCGCTATATTAAGAGTACTATGGTCTTTTTTTACATCTTCAATTACGCCTGGCCATTTAAGAATATCTAATGGGGAAATTTTAGCAGGATTTTTTATTTGCGATGCTAGTTCTTCACATCTCAGTATGCATTGCTCGATAACTGCCCCGTTTGTTGTAATTTCCCCATTGTTTTGTGAGATATCAATTCGCAACAGGCAGTCTATTTTCCCCCTTCCAACATATTTTTTGCATAGTTCGCGTAATATCGTTTCAAGTTCGCGAAATGAGTCAGGTACTCGAGCGCAAATGTCTAAGTAGCGATGGTTAACAGAGCGTAACTCCCAAACAGCTGTCCCCCATTCGCACTGTATAGACCTTCGTGAAAAAGCAGTCATGCTTTTGGTCATATTTTGATGCCCATAAAGAAAAAGTTGCCTTATATATTAACATGGTGGCACATAAGCGGCATAAATCAGCTAAAATGATAGTCCATTTTCTCAGGAAGCAATTAATATGTCTCGACCTAGTGGCCGTTCCGCAGATCAACTTCGTAAAGTAATCATTACTCGCAACTATACTAAGCATGCTGAAGGAGCTGTGCTTATTGAGTTTGGAGATACTAAAGTCATTTGTACAGCTAGTGTTGAAAGCTCTGTTCCGCACTTCCTTCGAGGAAAAGGACAAGGTTGGATTACAGCAGAGTATGGCATGCTACCTCGTTCAACAAATTCAAGAATGAACAGAGAGTCAAGCCGAGGAAAACAGTCGGGAAGGACGCAGGAAATACAAAGATTGATTGGTCGTTCACTTAGGGCGGTAATTGACCTAAAAATGCTTGGTGAAAACACCATTAAAATCGACTGCGATGTTATTCAGGCTGACGGAGGAACACGTACTGCCTCTATTACGGGAGCCTGTGTTGCGCTAATGGATGCTGTCCGCTATCTAAAAAGTACAGGAAAAATTCAACAAAGCCCTCTGATGGGAATGGTTGCATCTGTATCAGTTGGCGTATACAACGGTGTTCCAGTATTAGACTTGGACTATGCTGAAGATTCCAATGCTGAAACTGACATGAACGTTGTGATGAATAGTGATGGCGGCTTTATTGAGGTTCAGGGTACTGCCGAAGGCGCCCCGTTTACTCATGATCAATTGGACAAAATGCTGGCCTTAGCTAAAAATGGCATCAAAGAGTTGCTGCATTTGCAGCAGGATGCGCTAGCAGACAACTAGGCGCTTAGATGCCAGCAACTCTGCCTGTTGGGAGCAAAAGATTGCCAGCTAACCCATGAATAAAAAACTCTAACACATTGAGAACCAAAAATAATAGCATCGGAGATAAGTCTAGGGCCCCAAAAGATGGAAGAATGCGCTTAAAGGGCCTCATTGCTGGTGACACGATTTGTTGAATTAAAACTATGGCTGGGTGTTGGCTCTGCGGAGCCACCCAGCTAACAATAATTATTGCTAACAATCCGTATAGATAAATATTTAGAGTTATTTTTAATGCGCCTACAAGCCCCCAGGAAAGAGCCATAAAAATACTTACTACACCTAGATCATTAATGGTTAGCGTCAGCTGTATGATTAACCATTGAACTAGCAGGGCTAAAACTAAACTGGCAAGGTCAAACGATCTAAATGGAGGCAAAAATTTACGTATAGCGCCACTTGGTATCTGAGTAGCGTTAACTATAAATACAGAAATAGGGTTATAAAAATCTGCTTTAACCAGCTGCAGCAAAAAACGCAACATCACTATAGTTAGGTAAAAGCTTCCTAAGGTCTGCACTAAATATGTTGCCATTAAAGGGAATGTGGTCATAGTTTACTTTTCCGTTGATGGTAGTGAGGGCTGTTATCGAGCGTGCGTATATTTATGAAAAACTTCATGGCTTCCTATTAGTTATCTTTTGCCATAGCTTGTGCCCGTTTGACAGCGCTGACCATTGCTTTGTTGACCAACCCTAAAATATCTCCCTCAATAAACGTTTCGATAGCCGCCTCGGTAGTGCCGCCGGGAGAAGTGACCCGTCTACGTAGTTCGGCCGGATCCAAGGTGTCTTCGGTAGCCATTTTTGCTGCACCTAATGCTGTTTGTAAGACCAATTTATGAGCAACCTCTTGATTTAGGCCTAAGTCTCTAGCTGTTTTTTCCATAGCCTCCATAAAAAGAAAGAAATATGCTGGACCGCTGCCAGAAACTGCCGTAACTATATCTATGTCTTCTTCTTTCTCGAGCCAGCAGGACATCCCAACGGCATCCAGTATCTCAGTGGCTAATTTTCGCTGCGCATGGCTGACGTTTGTATTGGCAAACAGACCTGCAGCACCTGTTTGCACAAGTGATGGAGTGTTGGGCATGCATCTAATAATAGGAATATCTTTTCCTAGCCACTGTTGCAGCGACTCTGATTGAACACCCGCAGCAATTGAAATGACTAGCGGTTGATGCTTCAAAGAAGCAGATAATGCTTGGCAGGCAATTTTAACCATTTGTGGTTTGACTGCTAGCAACACCACTTCTGCACCAGAGGCTGCAAAAGAATTGTCTGTAGTAGTGTGAATGCCAAATTTTTTGTTTAACTGTATGAGTTTTTCTTGTCCACGGTTGCTGACGGTGATTTGATTCGCGGGATATCCTTTCTCTATGAGGCCCGCTATAAGGCTAGTTGTCATGTTGCCACCACCTATAAATGCCAGTTTTGCTTTACTCAAAATTCTATCCTTAACTGTTAAGTTTGTTGTAATAGTTACCTAGGGCCAAAAATAGCTGAACCCACTCTAATAATCGTTGCACCTTCTTTTAGCGCTATTTCAAAATCAGATGACATTCCCATAGAGAGTGTATCTAATGTTGCCAGTCTAGGGGAGCTATTCTTAACCTCACAAAAAAGTTTCGACATGGCCCTGCATGCCTTTTTTTGCCCCTCTTCTGTCGCGTTATTTTCGGGTATAGCCATCAAGCCTCTTAGCTTAAGGGATGAAAAGTTGGCAATTTCAGCAGCAGTTTCAGGGCACTCTCGAGCTGATAATCCCGACTTATTCTCTTCTTCACTAATGTTGACTTGGATACAAACATTTAGCTGCGACTGCTCGTCTTCTCTCCATCTACCGAGTCTTTCAGCATTTTTTATTTTATCAATCGTGTGCACCCAGTCAAAGTTTAGTGCTATTTTTTTTGCTTTATTGGACTGCAAGGGGCCAATAAAGTGCCAGCAAATATCTGATAGGTCTTGAAGCTCCTGTTGTTTTTTTAAGGCCTCCTGTAAATAGTTTTCCCCAAAATGTCTTTGCCCTGATGCATATGCAATTCTTATAGCTTCAGAAGATTGACCTTTACTTGCTGCGACAAGAATAATGTCTTTTACGCAACGATCCGTATTGGATAGAGCCTCATCAATCCGGTTGTATATGGCGCCTAGGTTACCAGGTATATTTATCATAGGTCCAGTTACAAATTATTGAGATTATTTGCATAAATTTATGGCTCCATTGTAATAGTTTGGTCTGATAACCAAGTTTGCAATATGATTACAGCCGCAAGGTCGTCTATGGGATTTTCGCGGTAGTTTATTTGGCTGTGACGTATATTTTTATGATGCTTTAATTGGGTTGGATGCTTTGCGTCAAACGAAGAAAGTCGCTCGTCAACCATCCCCACTTTTATTCCAAATTTCCCATGTATTCTTCTGGCAAATTTACGTGCACGTAAACAAAAATCGCTTTCGCTTCCATCCATATTGAGGGGGAGACCCACAAGCACATGATTTGGCTTCCACTCATCGAAGAGAAGCTTTATTTGAACCCAATCGGGCACCCCATTTTTTGCCTGTAATACAGTCAACGGACTCGCTGTGCCAAGCAACTCTTGGCTAATCGCAACACCAATTTGGCGTGCACCAAAATCAAAGGCCAGAATAATGGAAATGTTATTGGCGATAATATCATCCCTGATGCGATTTTTAGTTGAGTCTAAACATTAAATTGCTTAGTTGGTTAAGTCGTAGTTTAGTCTTCGTTCGCTAAAAACCAAAACTATAGATTTTTTTCTATTGCGATTAGTAGCTTGCCGCCAATATCAGTTGATTTTTCACGATCAATCTCTCTCGCACAGGTGGGGCTCGTAATATTGATTTCTGTTAGATAGTCACCAATAACATCTAGTCCAGCAAATAAGATACCTTTTGTTTTTAATACAGGCCCTACTTGATTGGCAATCCATCGGTCACGCTTGCCAAGGGGCCTTACAACGCCAGTGCCACCAACAGCGAGGTTCCCGCGAATGTCTCCTTTCGGGGGAATCCTTGCTAAGCAATATGGAACAGGGTCACCATCAATCATCAAAATACGCTTATCCCCTGATTGTATTTCTGGGATAAACTTTTGCGCCATGATGGTCTTTGTCCCGTTACAGGTTAGGGTTTCTATTATGACATTAAGATTTAAGTCATTTTCGCTAACTTTAAAGATAGAAGCCCCGCCCATTCCATCTAGGGGCTTCAGCACAATATTACGATGCTCACGGTAAAAGTTTTTTATCTGAGCGGCATCGCTGCTAATTAAAAGGGGCGGCATGCATTGTGGAAATGAGGCCGCAAAAATTTTTTCATTGCAGTCTCTTAGGCTCTGGGGTTTATTAAGAATCATTACGCCTAACTTTTCTGCTGCTTCAAGTATGTAGGTTGTATAGATATATTCGGTATCAAAAGGAGGATCTTTACGCATCAGAATTACATTAAGGTCTGACAGATCCCTTATCTTTGACTCTTCTGCCGAGAACCAGTCTGTTTGTTGGTCTTTGACCGTTAATTTAGCCATTCTGGCAACTGGATTCTCATTGTCCAGAGATAGATCATGCTGTTGCATATACATGATCTCCCATCCTCTTGCTTGAGCAGCAAGAAGCAATAAAAGAGTAGTATCTTTGTATGGGTTAATTGTTTCAATGGCATCCATCACAACACCGAGAGTCTTTGTCATTTTTTAATCCTGCAGTTAGCCAGCTATGCTTTACTAGTACTTAAGGTTCGATTGTAACTATAAATCATTCTTTATGTTCTAAAACCATACAGAGATGCATACGTTCGAAATTGTTTAGTGGCTTTTTTGTGGAGAAAGCTATTTTTAATTTTTAGAATTAAAGCCCCCGGTAGAATAATAGGATAAGATAAAGTTAGCTTTTCTTGTTTGGAGACCCATTAGTATGAACAGAGTGATACATCAGTCAAATAAAAGCCCAGTTCTTCTTATGATGGTCTTAATCTTGATAGCCGCGCTAGGATTTGTTGGCTATTCAGTCTGGCAAATTTTCTCCTTGCCACTTATGCAGGAGAAGCTGAGCCAATTATACTTTATTGTGTTGTTGTTAGATGAGTACCAAAAGTTTTCCTATCCTGTTCTCTGTGCTGGAGTATTGTGTGTTGTTTTGTTGGTATTTATTTTTTTAGAGATATATCGCAGATCATCCGAAAAATCTGATACAGATAGTCATAATCAGCAGGCCATTTTATTGTTGCTAGATGAAACATCATCGCTCAAAAATCCTAGCTTAAAGAACAGTCTCGATGAGGCTAAAAACTTTAGC
>JBLHWD010000007.1:0-13497 GCA_047628995.1 Saprospiraceae bacterium
CTGAAAGCTATGAAAATTTAAAAGTCCCAGATGTATTGTTATCTGGGAACCATGAGAGTATAAGACAGTGGCGACTGACGGAATCGCTAAAAAGAACGTTACAGAGGCGACCAGATTTACTAGGAAATCTTAAGCTCAATAAAGAACAACAAGAAATACTTGATAGTCTAGTTAAAGATAGTATTTCAAAAGAGTCGACTGATGAGAGTAATTAAATTGTTCTCCTCTCTGTTCGGCGCTACTCAAAAAGGTGATAGCACCAAATTAAAAAAGCTGAGGAGCAAACCATGAGCGGAAAAAATTCAATTATAGCAGCAATCGAAGCAGAGCAGATGAGTAAAGAGTTGCCACAATTTTCTGTTGGAGATACTGTTGTTGTTCAGGTGAAGGTTATTGAGGGTACGCGAGAGCGACTTCAGGCTTTTGAGGGGGTTGTGATAGCGAAGCGCAACCGTGCTTTAAATTCTGCCTTTACTGTGCGTAAAATATCGAACGGTATTGGTGTGGAGAGAACCTTCCAAACCTATAGCCCTCAAGTTGAAAGCATGGCCGTTAGCCGTCGTGGCGATGTTCGGCAAGCCAAATTGTATTATCTGCGTGATCTAACAGGCCGTAAGGCGCGTATTAAAGAAAAACTTAATACAGTCTAACCTTATATTCTTTTTTTGCTTAGATTGACTGACAGAGGCGCTATTTTATAGCGCCTTTTTTATTAAACAAAATTGATCATATTTTTTATTAGACCTTCTTGATGTAGGCATGTATCGTTGCACTTAATGTTTTTATATTTTCTGACAACTAGAGGAAAATATGGCTACTGACGGTACTGATCAGCTTCTTGTAGACAATTATCTTGATGCTATATGGATGGAGAGGGGATTAAGCCAAAATAGCCTGGAATCTTACGGACGAGATTTAAAAATTTTTACTAGATGGCTTCAACCTCAAGGCATCAAACTGTTGAATGTTGAGCGCAGACACATACAGATGTTTTTATCTTATCGTTTTGAGCAAGGACTATCTGCAAGAACTACAGCTAGGCATTTATCCTGTTTGCGTGGGTTCTATGGCCACTTCTTGCGACAAAAAAAGGTACAGGAAGATCCTACGGCACTTGTAGATAACCCCAAGCTAGGTCGCCCATTACCAAAGAGTTTATCTGAAGAAGATGTTGAGGCGCTACTGGCCTCCCCAGATGTTGAAGATTTTTTGGGTTTGCGTGATAGGGCTATGCTAGAAGTTTTATATGCTTCTGGGTTAAGGGTTACAGAGCTGGTAAGCTTAAGATTGCATGAAGTAAATTTACGTCAGGGAGTTGTAAGAGTACTTGGCAAGGGCAGCAAAGAGCGACTTGTACCTTTGGGCGATGAAGCAATGAGTTGGCTGGAGAGGTACGTTAAAAACTCAAGGCCGGTTTTGTTAAATCAAGTCCAAAGTGATGTCTTGTTTGTGAGTACTAGAACCCGGCAGATGACTCGGCAAACTTTCTGGCATCGTTTAAAGAGGCACGCTAAACATGCGGGAATAGATAAGCCTGTTTCACCACATACACTTCGCCATGCTTTTGCAACACACTTATTGAATCATGGCGCTGATCTAAGGGTGGTTCAACTACTACTTGGCCATAGCGACCTTTCAACTACTCAAATATATACACATGTAGCTAACAGTCGAATGAAGGCATTGCATGCCGAGCATCACCCGAGGGGTTAAGCTTTAAAGTTGTTTAATTTTTGAGAAGAAAGTGAAAATTTTTCAAATAGAGGTCAGTATTTATGCGTAAAAAGAATACAAATATAGTAGCGGTATATATATTAGCAGTAGCTAGCAGTTTTCTTGTTTCCATGCACTCTTATGCTGAAGATGTCTCAGCCGAAATTGTTGATAGAATTATAGAAAAGCTTGAACTTTCTCGTCCAGATTTAAATTTTGGAGATGTAAAAAAAACAGCAATGCCAGGGCTTTATTTGATCAGCGTAAATACCACTGAGTTTCTTTATGCGGGAGAAACAGGAGAATATGTTATAGCCGGAGATATGTATCAGGTCAAGCCTGAAGGTTTCTTGCCTGTTGAATTGGCGGGTACAATGGAGATGCGAAAAAATAATATTAATGCTGTTCCGATAGAAGATACAATTGTATTTCCTTCGATAGGAGAAGCTAATTCGGTCCTGTATGTCTTTACTGATGTTGATTGCGGTTATTGCCGAAAATTTCATACCGAGACTTTACCCTTACTAAGTTTGCAAGGGGTGGAGGTGCGCTATCTTGCCTATCCAAGAGCAGGGCTCGGCTCTGATTCATACAAAAAAATGGCATCTGCCTGGTGCGCTAAAGATAGAAAGCAGGCTTTATCCTCCTTAAAAAATCGTGAAACTATTCTTGAAAATGTCTGCAATGAAAATCCTATTGCTATTCAGTACAATCTTGGTAAGACGCTAGGAATAACAGGAACGCCTTCAATTTTATTGGAAAATGGCAGGTTATTAATGGGATATCGCCCAGCCAAAGAGTTGCTGGAAATTATTAAGACTAATTAACTTAAAGAGACAGTGGTTAAATGACTTGTATGTAAAATATATTCCCGTCATTGACACTTAGATTGTCGACTATTATGGTTGCGAACCCCTTGTTGGGTGTAAACTCTAAATTTTTTTTGTAGATGAAAAAACTAATTTTAAACCTAGGGCTGATACATTGAATTCTGTAAATATTGGTATATGTGGTGTAGGTACTGTGGGAAGCGGTACGATTAATGTACTGCATCGAAATATTAAAGAGATCACCGCTCGATTAGGTTGTGAAATTGTGGTGTCTCAGGTTGGGTCTAGGCGTGATCCCACAGACTGCGATCTCACTGGGATCAGCGTATCCCGTGATATATTTTCTGTAGCTGACAATCCTAACATTGATATTCTTGTGGAGCTCATCGGTGGGACTACAATTGCTAAAGATTTAGTACTAAGAGCTATAGATAAAGGAAAGCACGTTGTTACGGCCAACAAAGCATTAATTGCCGAATTTGGTAATGAAATATTTCATGCAGCAGAACAAAAAGGGGTTGTTGTAGCATTTGAAGCTGCTGTAGCAGGTGGAATTCCTATTGTAAAGGCCATTCGAGAAGGGCTTTCAGCTAATAATATTGAATGGATTGCAGGAATTATTAACGGCACTTCGAACTTTATTTTGACTGAAATGAAAGACAAGAGTCGTGATTTTTCTGATGTTTTGCAAGAAGCTAAAGAGCTCGGCTATGCCGAAACTGATCCTACTTTTGATATTGAGGGTATAGATGCGGCGCATAAATTGTCTATTATGGCTTCATTAGCATTCGGGTGCTCTTTTCAGTTTGATAAGGTTTTCACAGAAGGAATTACTAAAATTGAATCACAAGATGTTGTGTATGCCGAGCAGCTTGGTTATAGGATTAAGCATTTAGGCGTTGCTAGAAAAAGAAACAATGCAATTGAGTTGCGCGTACACCCAGCCTTGATCCCGGAGGAGCGCTTAATAGCTAATGTTGACGGTGTAATGAATGCAGTATTGATTAAAGGCGATGCAGTTGGTCCCACTATGTACTATGGCTCTGGTGCGGGGGCTGAACCAACTGCTTCTGCAGTAATTTCCGATATTTGCGATATAGCTCGAACGCTAGACTCAAGGCCTGAACAGCGCGTGCCCCATTTCGGCTTTCAATTTGATCAATTGAAGGATATTAATATATTGCCTATGGGTGAGGTAAAAACTGCTAGTTATATGAGAATCACTGCTCTAGATGTTCCTGGCGTGCTAGTCCAGATTACAAGGGCGCTGAGCGAGGAAAACATAAGCATAGAGGCTATTATTCAAAAAGAGCCGGCAGCAGACAAAAATCATGTTCAGTTAATACTTTTAACCAACAGAACTCTAGAAAATTCTTTAAACATGGCTGTAGAGAAAATCAAAGCGCTGGATGTCATTACAGGGAATGTCGTTAGAATAAGAGTCGAGTCATTAAGCTAAAGTGGTTGTAAGGTTTTTCAGTGTGCGGCGATACAAAACACAGTAATTAGAAATCAGTTAGGTAGGTAGCTATTGTGAGATATATTAGTACTCGTGGACAAGCCCCTGTATTGTCATTTGAGGATGCAATGTTGGCTGGCCTAGCTAGTGATGGCGGCCTGTATGTGCCAGAAACAATCCCGCAGTTTTCTAAAGAGGAAATTACTTCATGGGCCGGTCTGTCCTATCAAGAATTAGCCTTCAAGGTGATGGCTCCATTTATAGATGGCGATATTCCTGATGAGGATCTAAGAGCCCTTATTAAAAAAAGTTATAGTACTTTTCGACATGATGCTATTGCTCCTCTTGTGCAAACTGCCCATAACGAATTTATTCTTGAATTATTCCATGGACCTACACTGGCTTTTAAGGACTTCGCCCTTCAGTTTTTAGGCAACCTTCTTGATTATGTTTTGAAAAAGAAGGATCAGCGCGTAGTTATTATGGGTGCGACTTCTGGAGATACTGGTTCCGCAGCAATCGAAGGGTGTCGTCATAGCGATAACGTTGATATTTTTATCTTGCATCCGCACAACAGAGTTTCAGAGGTTCAGCGTAGGCAAATGACAACAGTTCTACAGAAAAATGTTTTTAACATAGCTTTAGACGGTAACTTTGATGACTGCCAGAATATGGTAAAAAGTAGTTTTGGGAATCAATCTTTTTTACCGAAGGATCGTCAGCTTGTAGCAGTCAATTCGATCAATTGGGTCAGAATTATGGCTCAGATTGTATACTATTTTTATGCCGGTTTAGCATTGGGTGCTCCCCAGCGTCCTGTGTCATTTTCAGTTCCAACTGGAAATTTTGGAGACATCTTTGCAGGCTACCTTGCAAAGAGGATGGGCTTAGAAGTGGATCAACTTGTTATCGCTACCAATGCTAATGATATACTACATCGCTGTATCAGCGGCAATGATCACAGTCTTCAGGCTTTAGTGCAAAGTCTTTCGCCATCTATGGATATTATGGTGTCCAGTAATTTTGAAAGAATGCTGTTTGACCTTTATGATCGCAACGGTAAAGCTTTAAGCGAATTAATGGCTAATTTTAAGAAAACAGGGAAATTAATTTTAAGTGATCACGCATTAAAAAAGGCTCGCAAGCTGTTTTCTAGTTATCGACTGGATGACCAAGCGATGATGCAGGTTATGTTTCATGTTTGGGAGTCTACTGGATATTATTCAGACCCTCATACGGCTATAGGTATTGAAGCTTCACGTAAAACACCTCAACGACAAGATATTCCAATGGTCTGTCTTTCTACGGCCCATCCTGCTAAATTTCCTGAGTCAGCACGTAAAGCAGGGTTTTCAAATGATCCAGAATTACCTAGTTATATGGCAGATTTATTTGAGAGGGAAGAGCGTTACTCGATGCAGCCCAATAACATAGGTGAGGTTCAAAAGTTTATTGCCGATAACATTCGCTGATTGCTAAGTATGCTTGTTCAGTCACTCTGACCTCTTCTTTAGTTAGAATTCCAGCTCTAGCCTCATAGCATTTAAGTTTCCGGGCTCACGTGCACTCAGATAATTGATGAAATATGATAAATGTCTTAAATTTAGTAAAAAATATAGATTTACCGAAGGCCTTAATTCTTTCTATATTAATCCATAGTGTTTTTTTGATAGGTTATGATGCGGTGTTTCTGCCGCATGTTCAGCAAGACTTAGAGCTAGGGGTCATGCCCGCTGATTTTCAGAAAATTACTGTCCAGTTGCAGCCAAGAAATCTAGTAACACCGAAACCTGCTCCTAAAAAATACATACAACAAAAAGTTTTTCCTATTGACAATGTTGCGCCAGTTAAAAAGGCCTTAGTTGAAAAATTTGAGGAGGAAAATAAGGAATTTTTATCCAAAAGAGAAAGCGATATATCACCCCTTCAATCCAACGATGTCGAAAATCATTTTCAGAAAGAGAATAGAGGTGCAGATCACGAGTCTCTGGAGAGGCTTATTGATCAATTATCAAGACATATTGCAAAATTTCAACAATATCCTAGAATTGCACAAATGAGAGAGTGGCAAGGTAAAGTGTTGTTAGAGGTTCAAATCAAAGGATCTGGGGCATTAATGACCAGGAGAATTGTTGTTTCGTCGGGCTTCAAAGTTTTAGATAATGAAGGCTTGAGTATGATAGACAGGGCTGCACCATTTCCAGCACAGAAAAGCTCCTTAAGGGATGATATTTTTACAGTTCTGGTGCCAATAAAATTCGCATTAAATTAATTAATGGTTAAAAAGGAGCAAGTATGTTGTTCGAAATTATCGAAGGGGCAGGTTGGCCAATTTGGCCTTTAATTTTTGTTTCAATAGTTGGCTTGTCAATTGTGATTGAGAGGGCGTGGTTTCTGAGGGAGCGCGCTATACTTCCTGAAGTCTTGGTTGATAATGCTCTAGATATGATTGAGCGAGGCAGCATCAACAAGAAAGAGCTAATAGAATTGTCTAAAAACTCATTTCTAGGGGATATTTTTATTAGTATTTTAAAGAATCATGACCGGTCGACTGAAGAAATGACATCCACTGTTTACCAGACTGCTGAAAATATCAAGTATCGCTTAGATATGAACTTATCGGGCCTAAGCACGATATCAACAATTGCCCCTTTGCTAGGTTTGTTTGGAACAATCATTGGAATGGTGGAGGTGTTTGGATCTTTTTCCTCCGGGGGTCACGATGTTTCAGTTTTTGCTAAAGGTATTTCGATTGCGCTGTACAATACAGCAGGAGGGATTGTTGTTGCTGTACCTGCAATGATTGCTTATCGTTTTTTTAGATCCAAAGTAGATCACCTGTTAAACAAAATGGAAATTTATTCGAGTCGACTAATAAATGCACTTAAAAATTAAAGGAATCAATTTGTGAACTTTAGAAAAAATAATCGATCTGATGACCCGGAATTAAATTTTATTCCCTTGATTGATGTGTTGCTTGTGATAATTATTTTCCTTGCAGTAAGTACAACTTTTGATAACTTTAGCGAGCTAAAAATTAATCTTGCTGTTGCTGAGGCAAAATCTGTGGAGCCAAAAGATACACCTATCAATGTTGTTATTTCCGAGGACGGAAGGTATGCAGTTAATGATCAGGTTATGCTAGGAAATTCGATTCAAGACCTAGCGGATAAGCTGATCAATTTATCAAAAAATAACTCACAGACAACTCTAGTAATAATTAGCGCTGATGCCAAAACCCCCCATCAGTTCGTGGTTAATGTTATGGAGGCTTCGCGAAAAGCCGGGCTTACAGAAATTACTTTTTCGACAAAAATAAATTAAATAATTTTCCTGTTGGTTCTAGCTTTTTGGAAAAATTATCTAGAATCCTAAATTAGGAATCATAAAATGATAGTAGATCAATACCTTAAGATATTGAAAAATACTCCAGAAGAAATATCTTTTCAAGACACCATTACTATTATTGATGAATATTATCACTTTAAAGAAACTAGCTTTTTTACTGGCCAAACTGAAAATATTAAGGGGGAAAATAACGGCTCCTGTAAAATATTTGCATTTAGTCTTCTAAATGGTTTGTCAGAACCGGAAACACTGCATTGTTTTGGTGATTTTTATCGTTTGGATGTATTAGGAAATCCTTCTGGAAGCAACCATGTAAATATAAGAAATTTTATTAAATATGGATGGGCTGGTGTTAAATTTAGCTCTAAAGCATTAGCTTTAAAGTAGCTAAATAATCTTTCATTGGATGCTATGTTCATCATAATTTGAGGTTAATAAAAAGATAAAATGGTAGATATAAGAAATGAGGCACGTAAACATCTTTTGACGTTTTTAATAAAAATACTGGATGACAGCTATACATTAAATGAAGCAGAGAACTTTATTATTCTTACATATCAAGATATGGAGCTTGAAGAAGTAAGGCAAATCGCCTCTAAAGCTTTACAGCCTGTCCACGACTCTAAAGTTTTGAGTAAAAAGCCTATCAGCAGCAGTGATAAGGCTTGGCTTAAAGGGGTAATTTCTGATTTAAAATCTATCTGCGTTTATGAGTAAAGGAACAACTTCATTTGGTACTTCACATAGATAGTTTCTTTGAAAATTAGAAGCAAATGTGATGCCTCGTAAGGAGAAAAATTGATAAAGTCTACACACTCAAAACTTAGAATTGAAAAGCGTGAGATTGATTCAAAATTTGATGATCTGGGGGATGAATTGCCTGAATTCCTGAGAGAGATATATTTGGGTCGCGGTATCTCTAGAAAAAAAGAGCTAGACCATTCCCTTGCAAGACTACCTCTTCTTGATGGCTTTAAGGGCCTAGAGGAAAGTGTAAGACTGTTGGAAGAGGCATTAAAAAACCAAGAAAATATTTTAATAGTTGGAGATTACGATGCTGATGGTGCAACCAGCACCGCTCTCGCGATGCTATCTCTTGGTGCGATGGGATTTAAGCATGTAGGTTTTATTGTCCCTGATCGCTTTAAATATGGTTATGGCTTAACTCCCAAAATTGTTGAATTGGCGAAACTGCGAAAACCAGACCTTATTGTTACTGTAGATAATGGAATATCAAGTATTGAGGGTGTCATCGCAGCGCAAGATGCCGGAATCAAGGTGCTAATAACAGATCACCATTTGCCAGGTCTTGAGTTACCACTTGCAGATGCTGTTTTAAATCCAAACCAGCATGGATGTAGTTTTCCATGCAAGAATCTTGCTGGTGTTGGAGTAGTATTTTACCTTTTGAGCGCCCTTAGAACTAGGTTGCGTGATACAGGGTGGTTTGCTATCAACGATATTGATATTCCAAATATGGCTGATTGGCTTGACTTAGTTGCACTTGGAACTGTAGCTGATGTTGTGCCTCTTGATCATACCAACAGAATATTGGTCCATCAGGGTTTATTGCGGATACGTTCTGGTAAATTAAGACCTGGCCTTAAGGCATTATTAGACTTAGCAGATAAAGATCTGAAAAAATTAGTTGCTAGTGACTTGGGTTTTAGCGCAGGACCTCGTCTTAATGCTGCTGGACGGATGGATGATATGAGCATCGGCATTGCGTGCCTTATAGAAAACGAACCTGGCGCTGCAAGAGAGTATGCACTTCAGCTTGATCAGCTCAACTGCCAAAGGAGGGCGGTTGAAACAGATATGCAAAAGGAAGGGTTAGCAATCCTTGGCCGCCTTCAAATGGATCAAAAATCATTGCCTTGGGGGCTGTGTTTGTTTGATAAAGACTGGCATATAGGGGTTGTTGGCCTTCTCGCATCGAGAATTAAAGATAAAATACATCGCCCAGTTATCGTTTTCGCCGATGCTGGCAATGAATATAAAGGGTCTGCTCGTTCAATTCCTGGGCTGCATATTCGAGACGCCCTGGAGGTCATAGCTACCGCCAACCCGAAACTAATAAGTAAATTTGGTGGGCATGCCATGGCAGCAGGTTTAAGTATCAAAGCCAGCGACTATGTTGCCTTTTCCATAGCATTTGATGAAGAGGTTAAGCGGCAGCTGACTCCTTTTGATCTTGAAAATAAAGTATTAATAGATGGGGAGTTAACCTCAGAAGAGTTAAGTTTAAAAAATGGATTGTTACTAAGAGATTCTGGGCCCTGGGGTCAGCAGTTTTCAGAGCCTTTATTTAAAGGAAGATTTTTCCTCATAAGCCAACATATTGTTGGGAAAAATCATCTTAAGCTAAAATTATCTGTGGATGGAAAACAAGATAAGCAACTCGATGCTATCGCATTTAATGTAGATCTCAATGTTTGGCCAGACTACAAAAATAAACAGGTAGAGGTGGTTTATAAATTGAATATTAACTCTTGGCAGGGCAGTGAATCATTACAGTTAATGATCGAGCATTTTGCCTAGCCTTTGGTGGCCTCAAGTTCAAGCCATCTTTCCGATGCAGAATCCAGTATTAGCTGTTTTTCTTTCATTTCATCCAATAGCGGCTGTGTCGCAGCAAACGGCTTAAGGTAAAATTCTGGCACCGTAGTTTGAGCCTGCAAGACAGCTAGTTCCGCTTCAATTTTTTCGATTAGTTCTGGCAATAAGTCAAGTTCACGTTGTAGCTTATAACTTAGCTTAGCTGGAGTTACTTTTCTTGTTTCAATTTGAGTCGATTTTACAGATTCACCTTTAAGGGTGCCCTGGGCGCCTGCAATGTCTGTAATTTTTAGCTCTTTGCCGTGATTTTCCCAGTTGGTATAACCCCCTAAATATTCTTGTATTTGTCCTTCCGCCTCAAAAACTAATACGCTTGTCACGACATTATCAAGAAATTGACGGTCATGGCTAACGATAATCAGCGTGCCCTTGTATTCTACAAGTTGCTCTTCGAGGACCTCAAGCATCTCTATATCAAGATCGTTTGTTGGTTCGTCCAGTATCAGCAAGTTACTTGGCTGTGTGAATAGCTTGGCCAATAGTACGCGATTTTTTTCACCACCAGAAAGAGCTTTTACTGGAGTCATGGCACGTTTTGGTGAGAATAAAAAGTTGCGCAAATATCCTATAATATGACGGTCTTTCCCGTCGATTTTTATGTACTCTTTGCCATTACCAACATTCTCTGCAATAGTTTTTTCTGTGTCTAGTTCTCGATGTATCTGATCGAAGTAACCAATTTCCAAATTTGTGCCTAGTTTAATAGATCCACTATCAGGAGTTATTTGCCCTAGAAGAATCTTTAAAAGAGTCGATTTTCCTACACCATTGTTACCAATTAGACCTATACGATCTCCTCTGCGTATTTTAAGGGTAATGTTATTTATGAGTTTTTCATTTTCGTATCCGTGGCATAGGTTGCGCGCTTCAATTACCTTTCGACCAGATTTGTCTGAGGTCTCTACGCTGATCTTAGCCTTACCCTGCCGATTAGATCGCTGCAAGCGCTCTTCTCTCATCCCCTCTAGCGCACGAACACGGCCCTCATTCCGAGTGCGTCTAGCTTTTATTCCCTGGCGAATCCAAACCTCTTCTTCCGCTAGGCGTTTGTCAAAAAGAGCGTTGCGAGTTTGTTCGTGCTCTATCGATTTTTCCTTGAGTAGTAAGTAGTTGTTAAAACTTCCAGGCCAGCTAATTAATTTTCCTATCTCTATTTCTACAATGCGTGTTGCCAATTTTTGAAGAAAATTTCTATCGTGAGTAATAAAAATTACACTACCTTTGTAGCCGCGAATCTTATTTTCCAGCCACTCAATTGTACTAATGTCCAGATGATTGGTTGGCTCATCTAAGAGCAATAGGTCTGGATTGGAAACAAGAGCTTTTCCCAAAGCGACTCGACGACGCCATCCTCCAGAAAGTTCTGCTAATGTTTTATTAGAAGGCAGATTTAGTTGGCTGATAATAATTTCAACTTGTTGATCGATCTGCCAGCCACCACCAGCATCAATCTGCGCTTGTAGTTTCCCCAGCTCTTTTAGCCCTCGTTTATCCATGGCCTGGTCAGCCCGTTGATTGAATTGATCAATCAACTCTTGCTGGCCTGCTAGCCCATCTTTTACTACATCAAAAACTTTACGATCAACTGCTGTCGGCAGGCTTTGTTCTAGCTGACTGATCCGCAGGTGTTGCTTGAAATGGAGCTCACCAGAGTCGGGGATAATTTCCCCATTAATTATTTTTAATAATGTTGATTTACCCGCACCATTCCTTCCTATCAAGCAAATCCTTTCCCCTGGCTCTACAGAAAAACTAGTGTTGTTAAGTAATGGGACATCGCCAAATTCAATGGATATGTCATCGAGGCGGACTAAGCTCATAGTTCATTCCACTGCTTATTAAGTTAAAAAAATTTTTCATGCTCTAGACATAAATCAAGTAGTTCGCAGGAAGACCTATTGAGTTTGCTACGGGGTTTCTATATATCTTTATTCGAGATCATGATGAACTCTCTCATGGGCTATCGATAGCGAGTCGACAATTTTAACAGAATTTTAGAAGTTGCGGGGCAATATGCAGCTAATTATTAACAATGTATCGATTTTCATCCATAAATAATTATTTGTTAATTCTTTAACTCAATCGTTCAGTCAATGTCTAAGTAGGTGGAGAAGGAGTGAGGATTCGGATAGAATTCGTTTTTTAATTCAATCTTTAGGCGCCAGGAATTTAATGGAAATCAACCCTATAAAAAATACCCTTAAGGATCTTCAGGCAAGAACTGACGTGCTCAGGGGGTACCTTTGACTATAGCAACAAAAAGGAACGCCTTATTGAGGTAGAGCTTGAGCTGGGAGATTCGGATGTTTGGAGTGACGCTGATCGAGCTAAAAGTCTTGGCCGCGAGAGATCTTCCCTGGAATTGGTTGTTGGAACTATAGATAGATTAGATTTGGGTATTTCTGATGCTTGGGAGTTTTTGGAGATAGCTTTTGAGGAAAAAGATATTACTGCTGTTCAGTCGATAGAGTCTGAGTTAATTGAATTGTCATTGCAGCTGGCTAAACTAGAATTCTGCAGAATGTTTTCTGGCCCAATGGATCCCAACAATGCCTATTTAGACATCCAGTCAGGTTCTGGTGGAACTGAGGCCCAAGATTGGGCAGAAATGGTTCTACGCATGTATCTGCGCTGGGGTGAGGCAAAAGGTTTTAAAGCAACACTTGAGGAGGTCTCGCCTGGAGAAGTGGCTGGTATTAAGAGCGCTACAATACATTTTGAGGGAGACCATGCTTTTGGCTGGCTGCGAACAGAGACAGGAGTTCATCGATTAGTTCGAAAGTCACCATTTGATTCAGGCAATCGAAGGCATACTTCTTTTTGTTCTGTTTTTGCGTCCCCAGAAATCGATGATGATATAGATATTGATATTAATCCAGCAGATGTGAGAACAGATACTTATCGAGCTAGTGGAGCTGGAGGGCAGCATATCAACAAGACAGACTCAGCGGTAAGGCTAACTCACATCCCAACAGGTGTAGTGGTTCAGTGTCAGAGTGAGCGATCCCAACATCAAAATCGCGATAACTGTTGGAAGATGCTCAGGGCGAGACTTTATGAGCAAGAAATGCTTAAGCGAACTGAGGCGGCTCAAGCACTGGAGGACTCTAAATCAGATATTGGATGGGGAAGCCAGATTCGCTCTTATGTTTTAGATGACCAAAGAATAAAAGATCTTAGAACTAATGTTCAGACCAGCAACTGCAATTCAGTTTTGGATGGAAGTTTAGATCAGTTTATTGAAGCCTCACTAAAAGCGGGTTTGTAAATATGCAGGCCTTGGTTAAGAATACAGATTTCGTAGACATAATAAATCAGAATTAAATCGATTGGGAAATACATGAACAAAGAACCGCAGCAAGATGAGAACAGACTGATTGCCGAAAGAAGAGCTAAATTGGCTGTAATTCGCGAGCAGGCTGAAGCTAAAAATGTAAGTTCGTTCCCTAATAATTTTAGGCGAAAAAATTTAGCTGCTGCCCTGCAAAAAGAATATGCAAGCAAGTCAAAGGAGGAGCTAGGGATTGC
>JBLHWD010000008.1:0-13100 GCA_047628995.1 Saprospiraceae bacterium
GGAAAAAAGTCCTGTCCATCCTTGGCCTGCTTGTTAGCAACAACTGTACATAACACGGATGTTTTATCCATAGTACATAAAACGGCTGCTGTCGCTTGACGCGCAATACGTCCAGTCTCCAATGTAACAGTATGTTTTCCATACTGAAATGTCTTTATTGTAGGTTTCATAAAATTTATTCCTAATAGTTTTCGATACCTTGAAGCTCTAAAAAATACCAGAAATAAGCTGCTCGCGTTACCAATAAATACCTGTAAAAATTAGATTTATCTTTTAAGGTTTCTTTTTTATACAAATCTAGATAATTATAGGTAACTCGATCAGCCATAACGTATAAAGGCATTATTTAGAGGTCTTTATATTTACTGGCGGCACCGTAAGATGCTGCCAGTAAATCTCTTATCGACGCAACCCAAGTTTGCTAACTAGCTCTACATAACGGGTAGCATCTTTATTTTTTAGGTAATCAAGTAACTTTCTACGTTGATTCACCATACGAATTAAACCACGTCGAGAATGATGGTCTTTTTTGTGTTCACCAAAGTGCTCTTGTAATTTATTAATATTTGCTGTCAGCAAGGACACCTGCACTTCCGGTGAGCCAGTGTCTCCAATAGACTGAGAGTTGCTCTTAACAATTGCTTTTTTTTCTTCTACATTCAACATATTTTATCTCCAATATGCGGTTTAATATTCTGGACACCCGCGCATATTTACAGGCACCCCAAGGTAAATTAATTCAATTTAAACTACTAAACGCTTAGGCGCCAGCTTCCCATCAACTGCTACTTCACCGACACCCAAAAATGATCCTTCTTGATGGAAGACGCGCACTATATCCCCTTCTTTGCCTTCGCGAAAGACCTGCGGTGTTACTACCGGCTGTCCTTGGCGAAAATAAAAAGCAGCATCTTCAGCTAAATGGACAGCCATTAAGTGCTGGATGCCTGCATCCATTGGCTTTAACAGGCTATCTAGGCCCTCTATAAGCTTAGATTTATTTATTAGCTCTAACTCTTCAAGCGTAACTGAATCTTTTTCATCAAACTGACCCACAGCACTTCTATGTAATTTTGATACATAAGCACCACACCCTAATCGAGAGCCTATATCTTCAGCTAAACTTCTAATATAAGTGCCTTTACTGCAATGAACCTTCAGGTCTATTTCTGGAAATTCACCAGATCGAAAATCTATCGCTTTAAGTGAATTTTCACATCACGGGCTTTTCTCTCAACACTTACACCCTGCCTGGCGAGCTTGTATAATCTTTCTCCCTCATGCTTGAGAGCAGAGTACATTGAAGGGACTTGTGTGATATTCCCACGAAATTCAACTAGAACCTCCTCCACTTTTTTTGCAGTCAAGTTCTGAGCACCCAGCTCGGATGTAACGGCACTACCAGCATCTCCACTAGCTGTAGAAATACCAAAGCGTATTGTTGTATGATATTTCTTGTCTGCATCTAAAAGGAACTGGGTAAATTTTGTTGCCTCTCCAAAACAAATAGGCAAAACACCGGTCGCCAAGGGATCAAGTGTTCCGGTATGTCCGGCCTTAGCAGCAAGAAATAGGCGCTTAACTTTCTGTAACGCACCATTGGAGGAAATATCTAATGACTTGTTTAGCAACAAAATTCCGCTTACCTGGCGTCCTTTATTGCGGCGCCCCAACGTTAGTCTTCCTCGGGGCTATCTAACGATAGGTCGTCAGGATTTTGCTGATGCTGTTTGTCCAGATATACGGATCTTTCTATCAGGGCGGTCAAATCTTGACCTCTTTTGCCGCTATGGTCATATATGAATCTTAACTGAGGAGCGATACGCAAATTCATTTCTCTTGCAATTCTAGCCCTCAAGAACCCAGCAGCGCCGTTTAAAATCTCTGTGTCCTTCTGGCTTTCTTGTTCAGATGACGACCCTACAAAAGTCACAAATACCTTAGCGTTAGCAAGATCTCGATTAACCTCTACAGCAGTGATATTGACCATTGCTAATCTAGGATCACGCACCTCATCACGAATCAGTTTCGACAACTCTCGTTGCAGTGCATCCGACACTCTATCTTTACGTGTAAACTCTCTAGGCATAAATCTGAGCCCTAATTTATAGCTTTCGGGCTATCTCTATGATTTCATAAACTTCAATTTGATCGCCAGCCTTGATGTCATTGTAATCTTTTACACCAATACCGCACTCAACTCCGTTACGAACTTCGCTCGCCTCATCCTTAAAGCGCCTCAGTGATTCTAGTTCACCCTCATAAATCACAATACTATCTCGAAGCACGCGGATTGGTTTGTTGCGAAACACTGTCCCCTCTATAACCATGCAGCCAGCAATCGCTCCAAATTTTGGAGATCCAAAAACATCACGAACTTCAGCAATACCCAGAATTTCTTCTCGCCTCTCAGGAGAAAGTAAACCGCTTAAAGCCTGTCTTATGTCATCTAATGCATTATATATGACACTGTAATACCGAAGGTCTAGTCCTTCTTCTTCTGACAAACGACGAGCTGCATTGTCGGCTCTTACATTGAATCCTATTACTGCAGCTCGAGAAGAAATAGCTAAATTAATATCTGATTCACTTATACCCCCAACTCCTGAGCATATAACTTCAACTTCCACCTCATCATTACCCATTTCATGAAGGGCCGAAAGTATGGCCTCCAAAGAGCCCCTAACGTCAGCTTTCACGACTATGGGCAAACGACTTTTTTCTTCACCACCCTCAAATGTAGAAAACATTTCTTCTAACTTTGCAGTTTTTTTACGAGAAGCAATTTCATCACGAGATTTGCTTTGTCGTAATTCCGCTAAATCTCGAGCTTTTCGCTCATCATCGACTACAAGAAATTGCTCCCCAGCGGCTGGCGGTACGTCCAAGCCTAGTATTTCTACGGGAATAGAAGGCCCAGCATCTTTTATGGCCTTCCCTGATTGATCAGTCATTGCCCTGATGCGACCAACGCTTTCTCCAGCAAGCACAAGATCCCCTTTTTTCAGTTTTCCTGTTTGAACCAAGACTGTCACAACAGTACCACGTCCTTTTTCTAGCCTGGACTCAACAACCACCCCTTTAGCGGGGGCATTGAAAGATGCCTTTAATTCAAGTAATTCTGCCTGCAGAAGCACAGCTTCCAGTAGCGCGTCTATACCTACACCTGTAAGTGCAGAAACTTCAACAAATTGAGTGTCTCCTCCCCAGCCCTCAGAAATAACACCTGCGGCAGATAATTCATTAGTAACTCTTTCAGGGTCGGCAGATTCTTTATCGATTTTATTTATCGCTACTATAAGAGGAACGCCTGCCGCTTGAGCGTGCTGTATTGCTTCCTCTGTCTGCGGCATAACGCCATCATCGGAAGCGACCACTAAAATAATAACATCAGTACTCTGTGCGCCACGAGCTCGCATTGCAGTAAAAGCTGCATGTCCAGGCGTATCCAGAAAAGTGACCATTCCTTTTGGGGTGCTTACATGATAAGCGCCAATATGCTGTGTAATACCGCCAGCTTCTCCGGAAGCTACTCGACTTTTTCGAATATAGTCCAGTAATGATGTTTTGCCATGGTCAACATGACCCATAACTGTAACAACAGGGGCTCGAGACTCTAAAATTTCGTCCACAGAAGCCTGCAAATCACCTATTATATTTTCTTCTATTTGTGCTTTAGAGATAGGGGTAGCTGTATGGCCAAGCTCCTCTACAACAAGTATTGCAGTATCTTGATCTATTGACTCATTTATTGAGACAACAGTACCTAGCTTCATCAGAGTCTTAACAACAACAACTGCTTTTACTGACATTTTTTGCGCTAAACTTGAAATCAAGATCTCTTCTGGGACTTCTACATTACAGACAATTTTGTCGACTGGCTTTTTGAATTTATGCTTATTGGTAATCTTGGCAATTTTTACATTAGTTCGGAGCCGAGGCTTTTTTACTTCTCCCGACTCTTCTTCAGCCGCTTTCAGCAAGTCAACAATTTTTGTTTTCGACTCCTTAGCGGCTGTACGTTTTTTTGGCTTTTTCAGCTCCCCTTCTTTTTCGTCATCAACAGGGGTTGTATCATAATTTTTTAGATATTTTTTAGGAGCTTTTTCTGGTTCTATTGCAGTTTTTTTAGCGCCATTAGGGCTATGATCGGCCTTGCTGGGGGTCGAATTTTCTACAGCAACTGAAGCTTTTTCCTCTTTAGTGATGCTAGGTTCAGAATCTTCTGTACTTTTTGTAGACTCGACTTCCGACTGGCGACGTGCAGTTATGGCCGCCTGTCTTTGATCTTCAGGATCAATAGATGCAATTTCTAAATCTTTATCTTCACCAATATGCCCTTCGGAGGTTATTGGTTCCTCTTCGCTACGCTTAACGTAAGTACGTTTTTTCCGAACTTCAACATTAACTGTCTTTCTTCCCGCACTTGTTTTCAAGGTGCTTAAAGTTTTTCGCTTAAGTGTAATTTGTTTTGGATCACGAGACGTATCGCCATGCAGACCCTTTAGGTATGCCAGCAATACTTGTTTTTCTTCATCGCCTACAGTCGCATCGGATTTGGTATGAGACAAGCCGGCTTCCTTCATCTGATCTAACAGACGGTCCACGGATGTCCCTACAACTTTGGCAAGCTCACTTACAGTAACTTCAGCCATCAATATTCCTCAATTTTTAGCCTTTTTAAATTAACTCTTGCCGTCTTCATCAGCAAACCAGGGGGCACGTGCAGTCATAATTAATTCGGCTGCTCTCTTTTCGTCCATGCCTTCAATCTCTAGTAATTCATCCACTGCCTGTTCGGCTAAATCTTCCATAGTGATAATATGGCAAGCAGCTAATTTTCCTGCTAGCTCCTCATCCATACCTTTCATTTCAAGCAAGTCTTCTGCTGGCTTCAAGATACTTTTCTCAGGAGATAATGCCAGTACTAGCAAAGCATTTTTGGCTCTAGCGCGCAATTCTTCAGCTAAATCTTCATCAAATCCTTCGATACCTGCCATTTCCTCTAGAGGAACATAAGCTACTTCTTCAAGGGAAGTAAATCCTTCTTCAACTAAAACCGCAGCTACATCTTCGTCTATATCTAATTTACTCTGCAGAAGTTCGATCAAAGTGAGGGATTCCTTCTCTTGCTTCCCTTGCGCTTCGTCGGTTGTCATCACATTGATTTTCCATCCAGTCAACTCAGACGCAAGACGAACATTTTGTCCATTTCGTCCGATAGCCATTGCTAATGAACTTTCTGATACAGCGACGTCCATTGAAGATGAATCTTCGTCAACAACAATAGACTCGACTTCAGCTGGCGCCATTGCATTAATGACTAATTGCGCAGGATTGTCATCCCAAAGGACAATATCTATTCTCTCTCCATCCAGCTCATTAGACACTGCCTGGACTCTAGCGCCTCTCATGCCAACGCAGGCTCCAATGGGATCTATTCGACCGTCATTTGTTTTGACCGCAATTTTAGCTCTTGAACCTTGATCTCTAGCAGCTCCGCGAATCTCAATAACCTGTTCTGCAACTTCTGGAACCTCAATACGAAAAAGCTCAATGAGTATTTCGTTGCATCTACGGCTAAGGAAAAGCTGTGGACCCCTATTTTCAGGGTTAATACCCTGCAATATAGCCCTTACTCTGTCGTTAACTCGGAATACCTCGCGACCCACCAACTCTTCTCGAGGTAAAATGCCTTCAGCATTATTACCTAAATCAACAAGCACATTATCTCGCGTCACTTTTTTTACAGTTCCGCTCACCAGCTCTCCGACTTGGTCAATAAACAGGTCGACAACCACAGCTCTTTCAGCATCTTTTACTTTTTGAACAATCACTTGCTTTGCGCTCTGAGCTGCTATTCGACCGAAACCGACGTCCTCAATTTTCTCTTCAAAAGTATCACCAGCCTTAAGTTTGGCATCTTTTTCGTGAGCTTCTTCAAGGGTAAATTGAGTACCAAGTTCAGCCATGGTGTCATCTGCAATAACATCCCACCAGCGAAAAGATTCGTACCCGCCCGTCTCACGATCAATAGTCACGCGGATATTAGAGTCTTCGTCATAACGCTTTTTTGTTGCCATCTCTAAAGCCTGTTCTATGGCCTCAAAAATAACTTCTGGGGATACACCTTTCTCATTTGAGACGGCTTCTGCAACCATTAAGATTTCTTTGTTCATTTCAAGCCTCGCAATCGCCCTTAGAAACTAGGGACAATATTCGCCTTTTCAACACTGCTAATTGGGAAAGTAAATTCGTGACCATCTGCTGTCAACAAAATATCTTCTCCCGCTACGCCATTTAGGCGACCTTTAAAATTTCTCCTGCCTTCATAAGGCAAACGAAGTTTTAGAGAAACCTTTTCACCTTTATACTGTTCATATTGAACAAGTGTATATAAGGGTCTATCCAAACCGGGGGAAGATACCTCCAGTGTATATTCGCTAATAATTAAATCTTCAACATCAAGTAAGCTGGCAACCTGTCTGCTTACTTTCTCGCAATCATCAACTGTGACAGGGTCTCTATCGATATATATCCTCAGCATAGCACTGCGACCAGAAGACAGATATTCTAGCCCCCAAAACTTGCATCCCATGGCATGCACCACTGGGACAACTAGATCTATAAGCGCATCCTCTCTCGTTGCCACTAAACCCTCTCGATATAATCAACTAGATGGACATTTGGTCCATTTCGTAGTCCATTGCCCGATAGCCTAGGCCACCTAGCAAAAAGCCCCTAAAAGGGGCTTTTTGAACGCGAATTACTTCAGCGCATCAGCACAGACAAAATCGGTCTATACAAATTTTGGTAGCGGGGGCTGGATTTGAACCAACGACCTTCGGGTTATGAGCCCGACGAGCTACCAGACTGCTCCACCCCGCAACAAATCTTTTTGACTTACGAAGCTGATAACTCTAATTGAGCCATCAATAATCGCGATGTCGTACCCACTAAACATAAAGCTCTATTCTAAAAACCCATAGAGCCGTAGCTTGGGGGCGAGGATTATAGAGCCAGCATTATCTCGGGTCAAGATAAACCCCCTGCAAATATGCAGTCTTTTACTTATTACTTTTGGTGAACAGCAACGAAAGCAGGGCAAAAAAATACCACTTACTACGATCGACAAATTGGCCAAACCTGGTAGAAGTGTCTGCACTTGAACTTTGCTTCACAACCAGCAAGCTGCTTTTGATATACCATTGCTTGACGACTTACTTTTTTTGCAATTCCGCGTAATTTATTTTTCTTAAGATAGCTTTTTCTCTTATAGCCACCACGGCCTTCATGGTAAGCCAAATATAAATGCTCCGTATTAGAACTACTAATACCCAGTGATTGACTGGTTTTTTTATTATACCAGCCGATAAAATCAGTGGCATATTTCATGTGAGACCTCCTCGAAAAAAGAGAACCTCTTTCTTCTTCATATTCCGACCAAACTGCGTTCTGAGCTTGGGCATAACCATATGCAGAAGAAGACCTAAACCAAGGAATTATGCCTAATAACTTATCTCTTGGTGGTCTAATATCATGCCTAAAAGATGACTCTTGTTTGATAAATGCAATCTGAGCAGAAATGCTTGTACCCCATTTATTTTCGGAGTCCTTAGCGTAATCGTACCACTGAGGATTAGCTTCAAATATAGAGCAAATATTAGACTGATTACTAGGCGGTTTTGGGCTGGAGAGGATGCACCCAGACATGATAAGGCTTAACGAAATAATAGATATAAGGCTTTTTTTTGCCACAATAAACCCTTTTTTTAAACCTGACTCTCTTTAAAAGCGAAACAATAACTGTATTCAGGGGTCATTTTTACAAGTTGGTGCCCAAGGCCGGACTTGAACCGGCACGACTTTCGCCACTACCCCCTCAAGATAGCGTGTCTACCAATTCCACCACTTGGGCATTTTTTGTGTTTCATTCTGGTATATCAGTAAAGTTCTCTGTGGAATCCATCTCCGGTAGCTCAGTTTCTGCTGACTGTTGAATGGACTCGAGACTTGGAAGAGTTTCTTTTGGAGACACCCCATCCTTTGCTATTACAGCCAAACCAAAACTAGTAACAAAGAAAATTGTCGCAAGTATAGCTGTAATTTTACTGAAAAAATTCCAACTGCCAGCACTACCAAGCATAGTTTGTGATGCCCCAGAACCAAAAGATGCACCAGCTTCAGCACCTTTTCCCTGTTGCAATAAAATCATGCCAATAATAGCTATGCCCGTCAGAATATGTACGATTAATGTTAGTTTTTCCATGTTCCCAATTCAACCAAATTAATTAATAGTTAACTGCAATTATACCAGCTTGCATATTTTACTAAATGCGCCAGCATCCAAAGAAGCACCCCCAACTAGTACGCCATCAACATCAGGCTGACTAAGTAACTCAGCAGTATTGCCAGGGACAACACTGCCTCCATACAAAATCCTAGTCTTTTCTCCACATTCGCCTAATTTATCACGAATATATCGATGTACAATTTGTATTTGATCAGTCTCTGCCGACTTTCCGGTGCCAATAGCCCAGACAGGCTCATAAGCAATTACTGCATCGGCCAAAGATTTTTCCCCCGCACACTTTAGCACTGCATCTATTTGCTCAGAAATAAGGCCGAGGGTTTCACCTTTTTCTCGTTGTTTTAAAGTTTCACCTAAACAAAGGATAGGCCTCAAACCAACTGATTGAGCCTGACGGAACTTTTGTGCAACATCTCGATCATCTTCATTGTGAAGACTGCGACGCTCCGAATGTCCAACCAAGCAATACTCACACCCTATATCTTTCAACATATCAGACGACACTTCGCCTGTATGCGCCCCATGCTTATGCTCAGAAACATTTTGGGCCCCCACAGAAATAGCTGAATCTGAAAGAGCATCTATTACTTGTGCTATATAAACATGCGGAGGAAAGACAATAACATCTGCTTTGCACTGCAAGTTAAGCAATTCTGCAGCCAAAATGGCTATGTCTTTTCTATCGCCGTTCATTTTCCAATTTCCGGCTACTATGGGACGGCGCATAATTTAAAGGCATCCTAGCCCCAAAAGGGCGCAATTTTATCTGAGATATTAGCATTATTCAACCAAAGGGGTATTGGGAACCTAATACTTGTATGTTTTATAATGAATTGAAATTCTCTTTTGTTATCCTGAGGTTATCCCCACTTCATTTTCAACAATTTTGGCTACCTTTGCTACAATTTTACTTACTAGATTAGCATCCTCACCTTCCACCATAACCCGCACAAGTGGCTCGGTCCCTGAGGGTCGCAGTAAAATGCGCCCACGATCGCCTAGCTCAGTCTCAGCAGAGGCTATAGCTTTTTGTATGACAGGATATTTGTTTAGACTAAATTCAGCCTCAATTTGTACGTTAAGCATTTTTTGCGGATACTTCCGCATCTCTTTTTTGAGTGTATTCAAGGGCATAGCTGTGTCACTCATGGCATGCAGGACCTGTAATGCAGCAACAACTCCATCGCCAGTAGTAGTCAGATCACTACAAATAATATGCCCTGAACTTTCGCCGCCCAATTGCCATTTTCTTTCCCTAAGCGCCCCTATAACATGGCGATCACCCACCTCAGTGCGGACGAAAGGAATCTCTAGCTCTTTCAGCGAATTTTCCATACCTAAGTTGCTCATTAAAGTTCCAGCGACACCGCTACATCCTCCATTTTGATGACGATGCTTGGCAATAACAAATATTAACTCATCGCCATCTATCAGTTGACCTTTATGGTCTACAAACATAACTCGATCGCCATCGCCATCAAAGGCAATCCCCATGTCCGCACCTTCCTTCAATACTGCATCCTGTAAAATAGCAGGCTGTGTTGACCCACAATTTTCGTTGATATTAAAACCATCCGGCTCAACGGCAAGCTCGAACACTGTTGCCCCAAGCTCTCTAAAGACGCTGGGGGCTGTGTTGTATGTTGCCCCATTTGCACAATCTACGACAATTTTTAGGCCCTCCAGATTACTCCCCGATGGGAGCGTACCCTTACAAAACTCAATATAACGACCAGCAGCATCTTCCACCCTAAAGGCTTTTCCAAGTTTCGAAGGATCCTCCGTTAAAAGCGGATTACTTAAGTATCCCTCTATTGCCTCTTCGACATCATCAGGCAGTTTAAAGCCATCTGCTCCAAAAAACTTAATACCATTATCATAAAAAGGATTGTGTGATGCGCTAATCACAATGCCTGCTTGAGCGCGAAAAGTTCGTGTTAAATAAGCTATAGCAGGAGTTGGCATTGGGCCCAGGAGTGCAACATCAGCTCCTGATGCAATCAATCCTGCCTGAAGTGCAGACTCGAACATATAACCTGATACACGGGTGTCCTTGCCCACAATAATCAACTTACGGCCGTCGCTTCTTTCACTAAAAACTTTACCGGCAGCCCAACCCAGTTTTAACATAAAATCTGCAGTTATAGGACTAACCCCTACTCGACCACGTATGCCGTCGGTACCAAAGAATTTTTTACTAGTCATACACCCCCTCTACAGCATGTAATATTTTCAACACATCAACCGTAGCAGCTACGTCGTGAACTCTTAGTATGTGAGCCCCTCTCTGAACTGCTAGCATCGCCAAAGCAACACTGCCAAATATTCTTTCATTTGCAGGCTTATCTAAAATTGAACCTATCATTGATTTTCTAGACAATCCTACAACTAAAGGAAAGCCTAACTTACTTAATTCACTTAGACCACGAAATAACGTTAAATTGTGTTTTAGTGTTTTTCCAAAACCAAACCCAGGGTCGACAAATATTTTTTCTCGGGAAATTCCCGCAGACTCACATGCGCTAATTCGGCTCAACAGGAAATCTTTGACTTCTTTTAACACGTCACCATAGCCTGGAGTAACTTGCATGTTGGAAGGCTCGCCCATCATATGCATTAAACAAATAGACAGATTGGCCTTAAAAACTGCTTCAACTGCACCCTTTCGAGACAAAGCGCGCACATCATTAATCATTACGGCGCCTGCATTTGCAGACTCCTTAATAACCAGTGGAGAGCTCGTGTCGACAGACACTGGCACACCAAAACGGGTCACAATAGCTTCAACTACCGGTATTACCCTATCTAGCTCCTGATTTTCACTTACAGGGGTTGCGCCTGGCCTAGTCGATTCACCCCCCACATCAATTATATCAGCGCCACTGTTGAGATATGCCTCCACTCTTTTTAGCGCCAGATCAAGTGAAATAAATCCTTTATCATCGCAAAGCACCCCGCCGTCAAAAAAAGAATCTGGCGTTACATTCAAAACGGCCATTACGCGAGGGGAGGGGAAATTTACATCGATAGCAGGGGTAGGGTTCATTAGGATTTATCAAAAATTATATTTTTCTGGGGCCAAAACAAGGAAAAAATTAAAATCAAAGAAAGCGGGTTAACACCTAAGCAACGGTATCGTATTATTACTGAAAATAGTCAAAAATATCAATGATCTTCAGCAGGTGCCCCAACTACACCAACATCATCTGTGCTTTTATTTTTTTTCCCACCAGCCACACTACCAGAGCCTTTGTCATCCCAATCATAGGGAGGCCGAACTGGTTTGCGGGCCATTAAATCATCAACTTGCTCAGAATCAATAGTCTCATACTCCATCAAGGCACCCTTCATCGCATGAAGAATGTCCATGTTTTCTTTTAGAACTTTCATAGAACGAGAGTAGCAATCATCAAGCATGCTACGAACCTCAACATCAATTTCTCTGGCTGTGTCACCAGAATAGGCGGGCTGACTCATCCCAGCCACTTGCCCCTCTTCTTCCCCATAAAGAATGGGGCCCATTTTTTCAGACAAACCCCATCGCCCAACCATGTTTCTGGCCATCTGAGTAGCCCTTTCAATATCATTAGAGGCTCCAGTTGTCACTCCTTCTTCGCCATGGATTAATTCTTCTGCAGCTCTACCGCCAAACAAGCTGCACAATTGCCCCTTTAGCTGAAGCTTACTGAGGCTATATCTATCTTCCTCTGGAAGAAATTGCGTAACGCCTAGAGCACGTCCACGAGGAATGATTGACACTTTATGCACAGGATCGTGCTCAGGCATTAATCTGCCGATAATTGCATGTCCAGCCTCGTGATAAGCAGTGTTCTCTTTTTCTTTTTCTGACATGACCATAGAGCGGCGCTCCGCTCCCATCATTACCTTATCTCGAGCTTTTTCAAACTCCTCTCCACTGACAACCCTTCTATTCGCTCTAGCCGAAAACAATGCTGCTTCATTAATCAAATTAGCTAAATCTGCACCAGAAAATCCAGGGGTACCTCTGGCTATAATACCTAAGTCAACTTTTTTATCTAATGGTACTTTTTTAGAGTGAACCTTTAATATTTGCTCTCTACCGCGTATATCTGGGAGCCCTACGTACACCTGACGGTCAAATCTTCCAGGGCGAAGTAAAGCCTTGTCGAGTACATCAGGCCGATTTGTAGCAGCAATGACAATTATTCCCTCGTTTCCTTCAAACCCATCCATTTCAACCAACAATTGATTTAGCGTTTGCTCTCTCTCATCATTTCCGCCCCCATGCCCGCCGCCACGGTGACGACCAACTGCATCTATTTCATCAATAAATATAATACAAGGTGCTTGTTTTTTTGCTTGCTCAAACATATCCCTGACACGTGAAGCTCCAACACCGACAAACATCTCTACAAAATCTGATCCAGCGATAGAGAAAAATGGGACCTCAGCCTCACCAGCAATAGCCTTAGCTAAAAGCGTTTTTCCTGTCCCAGGAGGGCCAACCATCAGAACCCCTTGGGGAATTCGTCCACCTAGGCGCTGAAAACGTGCAGGGTCTCGCAAGAAATCCACCAACTCATGAACTTCCTCTTTTGCCTCGTCCACACCTGCTACATCAGAAAAGGTCGTATTAATTTGATCTGGAGCCAATAATCTCGCTTTACTTTTACCGAAACCCATTGGTCCGCCTCGACCGCCGGCACCTCCTTGCATTTGCCTCATAAAAAACATAAATATTGCTAAAATTAGGAGAATTGGAAAAGATGCTACTAAGAGCTGACTCCAGATACTTCGCTGTTCGGGA
>JBLHWD010000009.1:0-11862 GCA_047628995.1 Saprospiraceae bacterium
TGGATAGAATGATAGATATTGACGGAGACCCGCTGTTGGTTGAGGATGTTGTTTTTGCTGTATCCCATCAAGGTAGGATCGGAGCTATCACCAACACTGGAAGGGCGCTATGGTATCAAGATGCCAACAGTGTACTTGGCCCTGCTTATGGCGAGGGACAGGTTTACATCGTTCAAACTAATGACCATATCGTTGCAATGAATGAGAATTCCGGAGCCATTGTTTGGATCAACCCATATTTAAAGTACAGAGACTTAGCTCCTCCCTTGGTTGCTGGCGGTAATTTACTTGTTGCAGACTTTGAGGGCTATCTGCATATCTTGTCTCAAAAAACTGGAGATTTTTTGGGTCGAATCAGAGTGGACAGTAGTGGTATAAGCGCAGCTATGATCGCAGAAAAAAATACTCTTTATGTGTTAGATAATAATGGCGCTATAAGCGCTTATGGGCTGAAGTAATATAATCGTTATTTTTTTCGTGTAGAATGCCGCCTCCATAGTTGCTAGGCGGCATTTTCATTTCTTGTCTAGATTTTCCTGATAGATAGAAAGATAGAAAATTGAGCTAGACACGCGCTATCAAAGCCACAATAAATTAACTATTGAGCTAAACAAATGATCCCGATATTTGCCCTTGTAGGCCGTCCAAATGTAGGAAAATCAACACTATTTAATCGGCTGACAAAAACCCGAGATGCATTAGTGGCCAATTATCCTGGCCTGACTCGTGATCGCAAGTATGGCGAAGGAGAGATGCTGGGAAGAAGGTTTATGCTAATAGATACCGGGGGTATAACTGGCACAGAAGAGGGAATTGATTCTGCAATGGCCGAACAGTCTATGCTGGCTATAAAAGAGGCTGATGCAGTTCTCTTTATCGTTGATAGCAGAGATGGTTTAACTCCCGTCGATCTGCAGTTAGCTAAATATTTAAGGGAAAAAGAGTGCACAGTCTATTTGGTTGCCAATAAAATAGATGGAGTCAATCCAGGCGTCGCTACGGCAGAATTTTTTGAACTAGGGTTAAAGAATGTTTATCCTACTACAGCGACTCATGGCCGAGGTGTCAAGTCTCTAATGACAGATGTTTTACAGCCATTTCCTGAGATTGACCCTAACAGCATCAACAACAAAGACCATGGCATCAAAATTGCTATTGTAGGGAGGCCTAATGTTGGAAAATCTACTTTGGTTAATAGGATTTTGGGCGAAGATCGGGTCGTAGTTTTTGATCAGCCTGGCACAACTAGAGATAGTATTTATATTGAGTATGAAAGGGAAGATAAAAAGTACACTCTAATTGATACTGCTGGCATTCGACGACGAAAAAATATCTCACTCACGGTAGAAAAATTTTCAATTGTAAAAACATTGCAATCTATAGATGACGCTAACGTTGTTGTTTTGCTTGTTGATGCCCACGAAGGTCTTGTAGATCAAGACATGCATCTAATGGGAACAATAGTCAGCTCCGGTCGAGCTCTAGTCTTGGCAGTAAACAAGTGGGATGGCCTTGATAGTTATAATAAGGAGCGGATTAAGTCTGAGTTAGACCGGCGACTACACTTCGTCGAATTTGCTGACTTGCATTTTATTTCTGCTCTTCATGGAACCGGCGTAGGAAATTTGTATCAGTCAATAGAAAATGCCTATTCCTCAGCAACAGATAAGTTAAGCACCAACAAGCTAACCTTGATCCTCCAAGATGCAGTTTTGCATCACCAGCCACCGCTGGTTAAGGGTCGACGTATAAAGCTACGATACGCCCATGCTGGAGGGAAAAATCCACCAATTATTGTTATTCACGGGAACCAGGTAGAGGAAATACCTAGACATTACACCCGCTACCTGGAGAAAACCTTTTGTAGGGTGCTCGATTTACATGGCACGCCAATTAGGATTGAATATCGGTCTGGGGAAAATCCTTATGAAGGGAGAAAAAATAAGCTAACATCAAGACAAATATCTAAGAAGAGACGATTGATGAAGTACGTTAAAAAGGGGAAGTAAGATCTATTCTCTTGGTGTCTTATTTCCTTGAGGGGCTTTATGACAGCACACCTACATTTTTTCCATAACTTCTATGCCGAGCAAATCTAGGCCTTTCGCCAAAATAAGGGACGTCAGTTTTGATAATATCAAGCGACTATTTCTTGTCTGGGGCTCGATGTCTGTTTTGAGAATAGGGCAGTTCTCATAAAAGACCATATATGAGCTAGCCACTCCATAAAGATAGCTGCAGAGAATATGGGGAAATCCTTGATTGGCCACCTGATCTAGTATTTCACCAAAACAAAGAATTTTTAGCGCTAGGTCTTTTTCCTGATCGGCACGTATATTGATAGCTTCAGTTGCATTGCTTGGATCAAAATCTGCTTTCAGGAGGAGGCTGTAGATTCGTGTATATGCGTATTGAAGATAAGGGGCGGTGTTTCCTTCAAAACTAAGCATAGAATCCCAGTCAAAAATGTAATCATTTGTACGGGTCTTGCTTAGATCTGCATACTTAACAGCTCCTATACCTACTTTTTTAGCGATGGCAGCAATTTCATTTTTGGGTAAGCTTGGATTTTTTTCTTGCACCAGTGCCCTCGCCCTTTCAACTGCTTCTTCAAGGACGTCTATTAGCTTGACCGCCCCCCCATTACGGGTCTTAAATGGTTTGCCATCTTTACCCATCATGGTTCCAAATGCATGGTGTTCTAGGGAAATATCTTCAGAAACAAAGCCAGCTTTTTTTGCTAAAATGAACATTTGCTTCATGTGTAATGATTGTCTCGCATCTATAAAGTATAAAATTCTGTCAGCTTTCAAGACATTGCTTCGATAACGGAGCGAGGCTAAATCAGTCGTAGAATATAGGTAACCCCCGCCCGATTTTTGAACAATCACAGGACTTGGCGAGCCATTTTTATCAGCTAGTTCATCTAGAAATACAACTTGAGCGCCTTGGTCTTGGACGGCAAGGTTTTTATTTTTTAAGTCAGTTAATATATTACTTAGGTCTTTGTTGTAGAAGCTCTCAGGCCTTATGTCGGCAGTAGTTAGCGTTACATTCAGGTCGCGATAGATGGCTTCGCTGTGAGCTATAGATATATTGATAAATTGTTGCCAGAGTTTTTGGCAATATTTATCTCCTGATTGAAGCTTAACAACATAATCCCTTGCTTTGTCAGCAAAATTAACGTTTTCATCGAAATGTTTTTTTGATTGTTGGTAAAAAATTTCAAGATCACCTAATGCTAGATTGGCTTGTTCCCCTTCGTTTAGTTGTTCGTCTAATTCTGCAATTAACATACCAAACTGAGTACCCCAGTCTCCCATATGGTTTTGTCTAATTACATTGTGCCCTAAATACTCTAAAGTCCGAGCCACAGAGTCGCCAATTATTGTGCTACGAAGGTGCCCAACATGCATTTCCTTAGCAAGATTTGGAGATGAATAATCTATAACTATTTTTTGAGATTTTGTATTAGTAATGCCTAGGGACTCATCCGTGCTCAATATTGCTATCCTTTTGTTTAAAAAGTTAGCAGACAAGTAGATATTTATAAAACCAGGCCCTGCAATTTCAACTTTTTCAGCTATCCCTTTTAGGTCGAGTTGAGCTAAGATTTGAAGCGCTAATTCACGAGGATTCAGCCCCATAATTTTAGCAGCGGACATTGCGCCATTTGCCTGAAAGTCTCCAAATTCCGCTCTTGCGGAGATTGATATGTTAGGTGGACATTTGCCGGGTATCTGTGCGCCCAGCATTGCTGACTTTAGGCGTTTCTCCAGTAGTGCTTTAATACTCATAAATTTTTTCTATTAGTTTAGTCGACGATATCGGATTTTACGAAAGATGACTGTAGTTTGCTATCATTTAAAGATCAGTTTTTAAATCAAAAGCCTGCTATTAAGAATTTTAAGTTAAAGAGCTTATGATATTTATACTGTTGTTGGGTTAATTTTATTTTTAGTAGTTTACGGTCAGTCTCTTCTGAGTTTTTTATTTACAGCAATGGGATTAGGGAAATTGTATATCACAATATAACTGGAGATTAAGAATGTGAAAATTGCCGTTGCTTGTATGAGATGCGATGCCATCCCTCCAATTAGAGAGGCATTATATGCAACATATGCAATAAGAAGTGAGAATTCGCTAATCTGCCCTAGGCGAAATCCTATGTCCCAAGCTAAATCTTTTTTCTCGCTTTGTTTTTCTTAATGGTCAGCATAGCAGCGGTAAGTATTACTACGGCTGGAGCAATGCTTGCTAGAAAGTTAAGGTTAAATCCGGCCCCTATAGAAAAGAAAAACATTATCAGAAAAAAATCACGAAGGGGTTTCAGTTTTAAAGCAATGTGTTGAGAAATAGGGCTAGAAGCAATAGTAATTCCGGCTAAAAATGCGCCTATTTCTCTCGATAGACCCAATACCTCAGCTATCTCAGATAGTCCCATGCACCAACCAACAGATAAGAGAAAAATATACTCACCCATTTGGTCGAATTTGGCAATAAGCTTAAGTAGTACTAGCTTCACAAAGGCCCATGCGAAAAAAATTAATAATGGCAGCGTGAGCAGAGTTAGTCCAATTTGTGAAATATTAATTTGCCCGCTTGTGCTGCTAAGGAGAACAAGTAAAACAAAAATAGCAAGAAAGTCCTGCATCAACAGTAAGCCAACTATCATTTCGCCAACATGTCGGTGGTGGAGGATTGTCGTTGGTAGTAGTTTGATGCAGATAAGGGTGCTTGAAAACATCATGGCTGCACCAATTACAGCGCACTCAATAGGGGTGTAATGGAACAGGTGTGCAATAAAGTAGCCCACCAGGGCAAATATAAAGGAGCTTATAAATGTTACAACTGTGACTTTTTTTAAGGCTGATATTAAGGCTTGTGGTTGAAGGTCAAGGCCTAGTAAAAACAAAAGAAAAATAATGCCAATTTTTGAAATTTCAGATAAGAGATTTACATCTGGGACCCAACCGAGCCCAAATGGCCCAATTAGCGCACCAACTAAGATATAAGCAACAAGCAGGGGTTGACGCCCATAGATTGCTATTGTTGCGACTATTGCTGATCCTGTAAAAATAAAAAAGAACGATTGGAATACTGCTTCGTTCATGTTGTTGTCCCTTATACCGTAAATTATCTGAGAAAGCACTTAATGAGACAAGCTTATTGTTAGTGAGGTATTAGCATAAATGCATGAGTTAGAAGAAGTGGCTTGTCGGTCAAAAAAACTTAAATTAATTAGCTGTTCTTCAGGATTTTCTTAGGAACAGCGGTTCAGGGGGAATAATCGCCCCTTGGTAGCTCTCATCAAAATCATTGAGCGAACAAAGAGCAACTTCTAAGTTAGTATTTTCTTTAAGATCAAAGGCTGTAAACCCGCATCGCTTAAGGTAAAACAATTGGTCTTGAATAGGATTTCCAATAGCACGCAGTTGGCCAGTAAAGTCATATCGCTCCCTTAGGAGTCTTCCGATAGAAAAGCCTCTTCCGTCAGTAAAGACTGGAAAATTCACCGCTATCAATGGGAAGAGATTTGCTTCATGTCCAATTAATTCAACATCTTCATCGCTATCAATCCATAGCCCTGCAACCATTAGATTGAGGTTTTTATCTCTATTGTCCAGCCAGTATTGCATTGGAAGCACTAGCAGCTTGCCTGTAGGTAGTTGAGCGGTAAAGTCCTTTTCTATAATAATCCAAGGATCGTCTACTATTTGTTCATCTTTAATGATTCTGGGCATGTTTAGACCCCTTTTTCTTGTGGTTGAGCCGGAACTTTTTTGCTCTTTGGGTAAACTTTTTCCTTGAATGGATCTGCACCTAGACGTCGATATGTGTCAATGAATAACTCATCACCTTTGCGGCTATCAACATAAATGTTAAGAATTTTTTCTATTATATCAGGAACTTCATTTTCGCCAAATGATGGTCCAAGAACGCCGCCCAGTGATGCATCAGCTCCAGAACTACCGCCGAGTTGGATTTGATAAAATTCAGCACCCTTCTTGTCGACCCCAAGTATTCCAATATTACCTACATGGTGGTGTCCGCAAGCATTCATGCAGCCTGAGATATTCAGGGAAAGATCGCCTAAATCATGAACATAATCGATACGATCGAATTTTCTTTGTATTGCTTCTGCTATAGGTATTGATTTTGCGTTGGCAAGAGAGCAAAAATCACCCCCTGGACAGCAAATTATATCTGTTAAGGTGCCAATATTTGGAGTCGCAAAACCATCTTTTTTTGCTTTTTTCCATAACTCAAATAGGTCAGATTTTTTTACATCCGCTAAAACTAGGTTTTGATTATGTGTTGCTCTAACTTCACCAAATGAATAAGCATCAGCAAGGTTAGCAACAGCCTCAAGCTGGGAGTCAGTTACATCACCGGGAGCAACTCCTGTGGGCTTTAATGACAGTGTTACTGAAGAATAACCATCGACCTTATGTTCCCTGGTGTTCCGTTGTAGCCACTTATCGAATGCCACATCCTTGTTTGCAGATGCAGTCAATTTTTGATCTAAATCTTTTCCGTCGAGTATTTCATATGGCTGCCGAGTAAAAAAATCTTTTACTCTATCTATCTCATTCTGAGTGAGTTTTCCGAGAGTTTTTTTGGTGTATTCCCATTCGTCTTCGACTTCTTGTGCAAATACTTCTGGGGTCCAAGCTTTCACTAGAATCTTTATTCTTGCTTTGTACTTATTGGCTCTATTTCCGTGCCGATTATAGATCCTTAATATGGCATCAAGGTAGGTTAGCAGGTCTTCTTGGGGTAAGAATTCACGAATCACTGAGCCTATAACGGGAGTCCTCCCTAGACCGCCCCCTACAAGTATTTGAAAACCAAGCTCATTGGCTGTATTTTTAACAATCTGGATACCAATATCATGGAAATGTATCGCCGCTCTATCTGCCTCAGTGCCACAAACAGCAATTTTGAATTTACGCGGAAGAAATGCAAACTCAGGATGAAAGGTGGACCATTGCCTAATTATTTCACACCATGGGCGTGGATCTTCTAGCTCATCTTTTGATACCCCAGCAAATTGATCGGAAGTAGTGTTTCGTATGCAGTTTCCACTTGTTTGAACTGCATGCATTTCAACCTCGGCAAGTTCAGCCAGTATCTTTGGTACATTTTCAAGTTGAGGCCAGTTTAGCTGAATATTTTGACGAGTGGTAATGTGACAGTAGCCTTTGTCGTACTCTCTAGTGATGTGAGCTAATTTTCGTAATTGAGTTGAGCTAAGTAAGCCGTAGGGCACAGCAATTCGCAACATTGGAGCTAGACGCTGTATATATAAACCATTTTGAAGACGCAATGGAAGAAACTCTTCATCAGATAGCTTGCCGGCCAAATATCGGTCAGTTTGATTCTGAAATTGAGTAACACGTTGTTCTATAATTTTTTGATCTTGATCGTTGTATATGTACATAAAATAGTTTAAAAATGTTAAAAGTTTTAGTCCCTTTATTATCCATTATTGGCGGCAAGAATAATAGAAATGGGTGAAATTTAAAGAAATATCGCTATTTAAACATACACTATTTTTTTGGCTACGCAGCTAATTTTTTGTTATTGCCAGCTTAGTTGCCTTGAGTTGCTGTAGGTTGCTGGGGAAAGACGACAAAATAAAATGATACTGGTACAATCTCACTCCAAAAAATCGGCTTGTGTGTTTCCAAGTATATGCGAGGTTGTTAATTATGTCAGAAGAAAGCACCACCAACCAAATTGATCAGAAAGATGACAGTGTAGTGGACGCTGTAGCCGCGGTTGCCATAGCGGGTATTTTTGTAATTCTTATTGTTTTTTGGCTTAGCAACCAGTAGAAATAAATTACTCTGTACTGTGTGCGCAGTAAAAAAGTGGTATTTTATTTTTTGTTTTCCTAGCCTGTATGGCTCGCCATTACTACATACCTGATGTGCTCAGCACTGCATCAACAGCAGATACAACACAAATAATAAAAATTATAGTAAATATAAGGCCAGCCACAATAAAGCTATATATATTGCCATATTTAAAATCTCTAACCCTATTTGCATTGCTTTGAACGCCAATAAAGGCAGCTAAAGTACTTGCCACTATTGTCCAAAAACTTGGCTTTGGGTCGATTTCCTTGAGAGCTTCTTTATTTTTCACAGCCATATTTCATGTGTCCTGTAGATTTGACCTCAGCCATTTTTGTACATCTCCTAAGGGGAGTTTTTTTCTCGAAGCTAGACTTTCTAGCTGATCATGATTTATTTTCCCTACATTAAAATATTTTGAGTCCGGATGGGAAAAATACCACCCGCTAACCGAGGCTGCTGGTCTCATGGCAAAACTTTCAGTGAGGCTTATCCCCGTATTATTGGTGGCGTCTAGCAACCTAAATAATTGCTTTTTTTCTGTATGATCAGGACATGATGGGTATCCAGGAGCCGGCCTTATGCCTTGGTATTTTTCTTTAATGAGTGAATCGTTGTCGAGGTCTTCATCAGCAGAATAACCCCAGAACTCTTTTCTGATTCTCTTATGCAGGTGTTCTGCAAAAGCTTCTGCCAGTCGATCAGCTAAAGCTTTAACCATTATGCTGTTATAGTCATCACCTTTGGCTTCATACTCTGCTGCAAGCTCTTCAACACCTATTCCAGTCGTAACAGCAAACCCACCAATATAGTCCTTCGTATCAGCATCTTTTGGCGCAATAAAGTCGGCCAGAGAAAGCATTTCTTTAGAAGCGTTAGTTTTTGACGATTGCTGTCTGATGCAGTGCAATGTAGCCTCTACCTCAGTGCGGGATTGGCTTGAGTAAACCTCAATGTCATCTTTATTTACTGTATTTGCAGGCCAAAGCCCAAATACCGCAGTAGCCTTTATTTTTTTCTCGTTGATAAGGTCTTTTAGCATCACCTGCGCATCGTTAAACAAATCAGTAGCGACTTGCCCCACTATTTCATCATTGAGTATTTTTGGGTATTTGCCTGCTAGATCCCAGGTGATGAAAAAGGGAGTCCAATCAATAGCATCTACTAGCGACTCTAGTGGATAGTCCTCCAAGGCTTGAACTCCGAGAACGTTTGGTATTGGCGGGCAATACTCTTCCCAGTTTATCTTGTGGCCAGCTTTTTTGGCCTCCATATAGGAGAGTGCAGTATTTCTTGGTTTTCGATTGGCCATTCTGGAGCGAACCTGCTCATAATCTATTTGAATTCCAGCAATATATGCATCCCTCAGTTCTTTGTTAAGAAGCTTGCTAGCTACCCCGACAGCTCTTGACGCATCAGGAACATAAATTGTTTGATTGCGATGATATTTGGGGTCAATTTTAACAGCTGTATGTGCTTTAGATGTTGTCGCACCGCCAATCAGAAGGGGAAATTTTAAGTTTCGCCGTTCTAGTTCGCTAGCTATATGAACCATTTCATCTAATGAGGGCGTAATAAGTCCTGAAAGACCAATGATGTCTACGTTTTCTTTTACAGCAGTTTCTATAATTTTTTCAGCTGAAACCATTACCCCCAGATCGATGACCTCATAGTTGTTGCAACCAAGGACAACGCCAACGATATTTTTACCAATATCATGAACATCTCCCTTTACTGTCGCCATTAGTATCGTTCCATTGTTTGAGATTTTTCCGCCTTTTTCAAGCTCAATAAAAGGCTGAAGATGAGCGACAGACTGCTTCATTACTCGGGCAGACTTAACCACCTGAGGGAGAAACATTTTACCCGATCCGAATAGGTCGCCTACAACATTCATTCCGTCCATTAGAGGGCCTTCAATAACATGAAGGGGTCTCTCGGCGTTAAGTCGACATTCTTCTGTATCTTCGATTATATAAGTAGTTATCCCTTTAACAAGGGCGTGTTCTAAGCGTTTTTCAATTGGCCATGTGCGCCATTCGATATCAGTTTTATTTTCTTTGCTGGGACCATCGCTATGATAGTCTTGGGCTATAGCTACAAGATTTTCAGTGCCTTCGGTTGAGAGATTTAAGATAACCTCGTCTACTTTTTTGCATAGCTTTTTTGGAATTTCGCTGTGAACTGCTAATTGTCCCGCATTAACTATGCCCATGCTCAATCCGGCACGAATGGCATAGAGAAGAAATACTGAATGAATGGCTTCTCTCACTGGATTATTTCCCCGGAATGAGAATGAAACATTGCTGATTCCACCAGATATGAGGGCAAAGGGAAGATTTTTTTTGATCCAGCGAGTGCTTTCAATAAAATCGACGGCATAGTTGTTATGCTGCTCAATGCCGGTAGCAACTGCGAAAACATTTGGGTCAAAGATTATGTCTTCCGCATTAAATCCAACTTTATTTACTAAGATATCATAGCTTCGTTGGCATATTTCTTTTCTGCGCTCTATGCTGTCAGCCTGCCCTTTGGTGTCAAAAGCCATAACTACTACAGCTGCTCCGTACTTCTGGCACAGCTTAGCTTGTCTTATGAAAGGTTCTTCGCCTTCCTTTAAGCTAATGGAGTTTACAATGCATTTTCCTTGCGCCCACTTTAATCCAGCCTCGATAACATGCCATTTAGAGGAATCAATCATTAATGGAATTTTTGATATATCTGGTTCAGATGCAATAAGTTTTAGAAAGGTGGTCATGGCATAAACGGCATCCAGCATGCCTTCATCCATATTAATGTCTATAATTTGCGCACCATCTTCGACCTGCTGACGCGCTACGACTAAAGCTGCTTCATATTCCCCATCTAGTATTAATTTTTTGAATCGAGCAGAACCTGTGACATTGCAGCGCTCACCTATGTTTACAAACAACGAATCTTGATAAATAGTATGAGCCTCCAGCCCTGACAAACGACAGGCAGGCTTTATTTTTGGTGTTCGACGGGGCTGAAGTTGTTTGACGCTATTAGCTATTTCTTTAATGTGCTCTGGTGTTGTTCCGCAGCATCCGCCAATAATGTTAACTAGCCCACTTTCAGCAAATTCAGTAACAATTTCTGTCATTTCTTCCGGGGTTTCATCGTACTCCCCAAACTCATTTGGTAGGCCGGCATTCGGATGGGCGCTAACGAAAGTGCCGCAAAGTCGAGACATCTCTTCTATATGCGGTCGAAGCTCTTTTGCTCCCAGCGCACAATTCAAGCCAATAGAAAAAGGTTTTGCGTGAGCAATTGAGTTCCAAAAGGCTTCAGGCGTTTGACCTGATAGCGTTCTTCCGCTGGCATCTGTGATGGTCCCTGATATCATTATTGGTAGGTCAAGGCCCAAGTTTTCGAAGGTCTGTTTTACTGCAAAAATTGCCGCCTTTGCATTCAGAGTATCAAAAATTGTTTCTATTAATATAATATCGCTGCCGCCAGCAATAAGCCCCTCAGTGGCTTCTATGTAGGTTTTTACTAGTTCGTCAAAACTAGTATTTCGTGCAGCCGGATCATTAACATCAGGCGATATAGATAGCGTTCTACTGGTCGGACCCAAAACTCCAGCAACCCACCTAGGTTTCTCGGTTGTAGCTACTTGATCGCAAGCCTCTCTGGCAAGGCGGGCGCCAGACTTATTCAGTTCGTATACCAATTCCTCCATGCCATAATCCGCAAGTGAAACCGAGGTAGAGTTAAATGTATTAGTTTCAATAATATCAGCACCTGCTTTTAAGTAAGCGAGGTGTATATTTTTAATTATTTCAGCCTGTGTCAACGACAGTAAATCATTATTACCAGCTACTTCTCTATCAAAAGATTTAAATCTCTCGCCCCTATAGTCAGCCTCACTGAGCTTATGTCTCTGAATCATTGTCCCCATAGCGCCATCAAGGATTAGGATTCGATTTAAGGCCTCCTCATTCAGTCTTTCTATGCGGGTGTCGCGATTATTCAATTG
>JBLHWD010000010.1:0-11802 GCA_047628995.1 Saprospiraceae bacterium
AAACCTACCTCTTGTTGAAAATACTCGCTCTCACCAAACCCCGGTAGATCAATTGCCAAAACATTAAAATTTTTCATTAACTCTGGTAGTATTAGATCCCAAGTATGGCTATCAGAGCCCCAGCCATGAATAAGAACTAATGGTTCCGGCTGCAACAGTTCCCCTTTGCAAGGGTGCTTGTATACAGTCAATTTATTATTGAGAGTCATTGTTTTTCCCAATACATCAGAAATGAGAGCATCCGCCCTTTAGGGTTATTAAAAGCAGTCATTTAACTATGGTCCGAAGATCAATAAGGATTCCATCAAGAGCATCCAGTAGAGCATCAATTTCGTCCTCTGTATGTTGAGAAGAAAGAGTAATACGTAGTCTCGCAGAATTTACAGGAACTGTTGGTGGACGAATTATTCCAACAAGAAAGCCTTTATCTTTTAGTCGATTTCCAACTTTTACTACCAGAGCGTCATCGTGAAACAAAATAGGCTGGATAGGTGTTACAGATGGCATCAAATCGACCCCAAGGGCTTCTGCTCCATCTCTAAAATAAGCTATAAGACTATTTAATTTTTCTCGTCGCCAGGTTTCTTGTTGTAATATTTTTAGGCTAACGCGTGTAGCTGAAGCAACTGCCGGAGGTAAAGCAGTAGTATAAATATACGTACGCGCATACTGAATCAAGGTCTCAATTAATGCTTCAGAGCCTGCAACAAAAGCACCAAAAGTTCCAAATGCCTTGCCAAGAGTCCCAACTAAAATAGGTAATTCTTCGAGACCTAAACCAAAATATTCAGCAACCCCACCTCCATTTTTTCCTAAAACTCCCAACCCATGGGCATCATCTGTCATCAGCCAACTTTGTTGTTTTTTGCAGACCCCAGCAAGATCAGGGAGTGCAGCTAAATCTCCATCCATACTAAATACGCCGTCTGTTACAACCAGCTTTCTGCCTGTAGCAATCTTCATTTTACTTGATAAATCCGCAGTGTCAGAATGACGAAAACGAGAAAACCTAGCTTGGCTGGCTATTCCCCCATCTATTAATGAGGCGTGATTTAATCGATCTCCGAAAATATGATCGTTTTTATTTGTGAGGGCAAGAATAGTGCCTAGATTAGCCATATATCCTGTAGAAAAAAGTAAAGCCCTGGGACGTCGAGTGAACGCAGCCAGCTCCTCCTCCAAAGCCTGATGTTCATGAGAATGTCCATAAATCAAATGCGAAGCGCCACTACCGACACCAAACTTTTCTGCGCCTTTTCTTAGGCCGTCAATGACAGATGGGTGGCACGCAAGACCGAGATAGTCGTTGCTGCAAAATGCTACATAATTTTTACCATCCACCTTAACACTTGAAGACTGCGCCGATTGTAGCGAATACCTTTGGCGATACAGCCCGTCTTCTCTACGTTGAGCGAGTTTAATTGAGAGCTGCTGATCCATTGACAACATAATCAGTCAATCTTCAATTAACGGCGTCATAGAACAACTGATCTGGTTTTGCTGCCGAAATCTTAGCGAGCAAGGCTTCTTCATGGTCTACAGAATACTCGGTAGTTTTATTTTTTTCGGGAATAATGCCCAGTCTATTAAGCAAATTCATATCCTGATTAGCCTCAGGGTTGGGAGTAGTCAGCAGAGTTTCACAGTAAAATATAGAATTAGCTCCAGCTAAAAATGCAAGTGACTGCAATTCATCGCTCATACTCTCTCTTCCGGCTGATAACCTCACATATGACTGCGGCATCATAATGCGCGCAACAGCAATGGTCCGGACAAACTCAAAGGGATCAAGGTCTTCCTCTTCACTAAACGGAGTACCAGACACTTTTACTAGCATATTAATAGGGACTGATTCAGGCTGCATAGGAAGATTTGCTAATTGCATCAATAGCCCAGCACGGTCGCCTTTGCCCTCGCCCATACCTACAATCCCACCTGCACAAACTTTCATTCCCGCTTTTCTAACATTACTCAATGTGTTCAATCGATCGGCATAGGTTCGAGTAGTAATTACCTCTCCATAATATTCCGGGGAAGTGTCTAAATTATGATTGTAATAGTCCAATCCAGCATCTGCTAAGGCTTGCGCTTGGGTTTCCTTTAACATTCCGAGGGTCATGCAGGTTTCCATGCCAAGTTTTTTTACTTCTTGCACCATCTTTGTTACGTATGGCAAATCCCTATCTTTTGGAGAGCGCCATGCCGCACCCATACAGAAGCGAGTAGCACCAGCTGCTTTAGCCTCTTTAGCTTCTTCGATTACTTTTTCAACTGCTAATAATTTTTCAACCTCAAGTCCGGTATCATAACGAACACTCTGTGGGCAGTATTTGCAGTCTTCAGGGCAAGCACCTGTTTTTATAGACAATAGAGTGCTTAATTGGACTTCGTTAGGATTAAAGTGTTCTCGATGAACAACTTGCGCCTGAAACAATAAATCGTTAAATGGCTGCTCAAGCAAACCCAATACTTCTTGTTTGGTCCAATCATGGCGAATGGATTTCATATAGCTAGCTGACATAACGCGCCTCTTAAAATCTCTTTTTAGGGGTCCATAATATGCAAGGCGGCAGATCTGTCAACCAAAAATATAATTAAAGTTAACTACTTTGAAAATAAAATTACCTAATAATGTGATCGAGGCTGGAAAAATAATGATCCCGCCATGATAATGAAGTGGCAATCTAAATCTATCAAGACAACTACCTTATGGCTAAAAATCAATCTATAGAATGTTTATGGAAGAAAATACAAGATAAAGCAGAGGAAGTCTCAAGCTCTGAGCCCGCCTTAGGCAGCTATATGCAGGCGAATATTTTAAGTCATGACTCGTTATCTTCCGCCTTAGGCTTGCTGTTAGCTCAAAAGCTACAATGTGCGTCAGTCCCAGAAGGGGCGCTTCATGATATATTTCATCTTGTTTTTAGCGCCAACGCAAGCATTCAAAGTATGGCCAATGATGATATTCAAGCGATTACTCAGCGTGACTCAGCTTGCCATAATTTTTTATCTGCCTTTATGTACTACAAAGGTTTTCATGCTCTGCAGGCATGGAGAGCTTCTCATTGGCTATGGGAGCAAGGCAGGAAGTCTTTGGCTTTAATGCTACAAAATAGAATATCTGTGGTATTTGGTGTGGACATTCACCCTGCTGCACAGATTGGAAAAGGGGTTATGTTTGATCATGCGACGGGAATTGTAATTGGTGAAACGGCCGTTATTGAGGATTGTGTTTCTATCTTGCAAGGCGTCACACTGGGAGGTACAGGGAAAAAAACTGGTGATCGCCACCCAAAAGTTCGTCGCGGTGTTCTGATAGGCCCTGGGGCTACAATTCTTGGTAATATTGAAATTGGAGAAGGCTCAAAAATTATTGCAGCGAGCGTAGTATTGAAAGACATCCCGCCTCACACCATAGCTTCGGGAGTGCCTGCAGAAGTTATTGATGTAATGCAAACAGACTCTCCTGCGGAAAAAATGGACCAAAGCCTGTCTGGATAATAAAAACTTATAATTTTTCAGGAACTTTCCCAATATCTCGCAATCTTACTCACTTAAGAGTTTAAAATTTCTTTATAATCATGAGAATAAAAATGCAAAATTTTGCGAATAAGCATCCTATTTTATTGCATTATTTATATTTTTCTTATTTTTCTATAGTTAACCAAACCTTAATATTTTCCACTGGGATGTCTGGCTCAACAAGCTTAAGGGATGCAGTTTTGATGAGCGTCATCTGGCTAATTCCATACCTACTTTTTCCCAGACAAAGCAAGCCTATTGCAGCTTTTTTAGGACTCACTCTCTGGCTGACCTCTCTAACAAGTCTAGGGTATTTTTTGATATATGGTCAGGATTTTTCCCAGAGCGCTATTTTCATTATTTTTGAATCAAATATGGTCGAGGGAAATGAATTTATTAGCTCTTACCTACGATGGTGGCACGTTCTTGTTTTTCTCGCCTATAGTGCAATTCCAGTTATTATTTGGACCAAATTACCAGCCACTCCGATTGAGCCATTAACACGCTATACCTATGCAGCATGTTTTGTCGTCATTATTTCTTGGCCATTTTTTACCAAACTATTGAAAGTGCAAAATTTCGACGCTGCTCGCTATCATTTACTTGCTAGACTAGAGCCAACGGCTCCATGGAATATTATTGTCGGGTACCTAAAGTATCGAGAACAGTTAACTAGCATGCAGCAGCTTCTGAAGACTAACCGAAGTATATCTCCTGTCAAAAATCTTACAATAAATGAAACTTTGATGCCCGAAACTCTTGTATTGGTGATAGGTGAGTCAACGAATCGTCAACGTATGGGTCTTTATGGTTACCCAAGAGCTACCTCTCCCAGGCTAAACATGATAAAAAAAGAACTAACAATCTTTAGTGATGTTATCTCGCCTAGACCATATACCATAGAGTCTTTGCAACAAATTTTATCTTCCGCTGATGAAAAAAATCCTGTGCCATTTTATTCACAACCTACTCTTCTTAATATATTGAGTCAGGCAGACTTAGAAATAACTTGGATTACAAATCAACAAACGCAGACGCGTCGAAACACCATGCTCACAACACTCTCTCAAATGGCTGATAATCAGGTATATTTAAATAATAATCGACGTCAAAATTCAAAACAATTTGATGAAGTAGTTTTAGACCCTTTCATGGATGCCATCAAAGGAAGTGCGCCACGAAAAATGATCATCGTTCATCTGCTGGGAACCCATCGTAAATATGACTTTCGCTACCCAAAGAAGTATGATCACTTCACTGACAGAACCGGTGTTCCTGAATGGATAAAAGACGAGAATTTAGCTGAATACAACTCTTATGATAATGCTGTTCTTTACAACGACTACATCATAGCAGAACTAATTGAGGGCCTTAGACAAGAAGACAAAAAGAGCCTATTTGTGTATCTTTCTGACCATGGCGAGGAAGTATTCGATTATGCCCAAAAACCATTTTGCGGCCGAAATGAATCAGACCCTTCTCCTGCAATGTATACAGTGCCATTTGTTACCTGGAAATCAAAAAAATTAAAAAATAACCTTGTAGCGGAATGGGGCAGCTATACTGACAGAGTTTTCATAGCTAGCGACTTCTTTTATACACTGCCAGATATGATTGGCATTTACTTTGATGGAATGGATAGATCGCGGAGCCTCGTATCAGAAGAGTTTAAACAGCGTATACGCTGGATAGGTGACCCAAGTAATCTAAAAAAAATGAAAGATTACGATTCGGTCGACACATTCTCCAACTAATCTTTTAGCTTTATAACAAAAAATAACAGGAAAAAAATATGGAACGCCCAAAAGTAGAGGTAGGTGACTACATTATCCTCCAGGGATATAAAGAGGATCCCGGCATGGAAGCTTTAGTTTTCAAAATAGAAGATGATGGGATTTTATTTGTTGGCTACCATGCCTACAGCATTAGAACAACAAAGGCACACGCTTTTTGGAATGACTCTTTTTGGCAGGTCACAGAAAAATATAAATCCAAAAAAAGTGCGGGTATACATTTTTAATTTTTACAACTATTTTGCGGAGCGCATAAATTTCTATCTTCTGCCACGCGCGTTACTTAGAGGGGATTTTTAGGCGCTGTCCAACGTAGATTTTACTACTGCTTAAGCCATTATGCCTCATCAGACTTTTCACTGAAAGCTTGTAACGTTGAGAAATTCTGTAGGCTGTATCTCCAGGGACAACAATATAAAATATAGGATTTTTGGTGCCAAGCTTATCTTTTGACAGCAAAGTTCCAACAGGTAAGTTGCTGGAAAAATATCGAGTGACGCCCTTAAAAATAGCATTTGCTATTTTTTTCTGGTAGCCCTTATTGGCTAGTTTTTTTGCCTCAGAGGGGTTTGAGATAAAACCAGTCTCTACAAGAATAGACGGAATATCTGGAGATTTCAAAACTACGAATCCTGCCTCTTCAACTTTTTTCTTGTGCAGTCTCGCTATGCCTCCTATAGATTTAAGAACTGACTCTCCAAGCTCTAAACTACTATTCAGTGTAGCTGTCATGGATAAATCCAACAGCACGCTAGCAAGCATGTGATCTTTATCATCAAGACTGACACTACCAGAGCCACCTATTAAATCAGCACTATTCTCCCGTTTCGCTAAATAGCGGGCAGTTTCACTACTAGCGCCACTACGAGAGAGTATAAATACTGACGCTCCGCTTGCAGTCGGCTTACTAAAAGAATCCGCATGGATAGAAATAAATATATCTGCGCGTTTCTGGTGAGCAATTTTAGTCCTCTTGCGCAAAGAAACATAGTAGTCTCCATCTCGAATCAGCACACCTTTGTAGCCACGCTTTTGGTCAAATAATTTTTTTAATTGACGACTAACAGCCAAAACTACACGCTTCTCAAAAATCCTCTTTGGCCCAATAGCGCCTGGGTCTTCTCCCCCATGGCCTGCATCGATGGCCACTATAATATTTCTACTACTATTTTTAGCGGAAATACTGGAGATGGATGTAATTAGTTTTTTTTTCTGGCCATAAAGATCAACCACCAATCTATCGCTATATTGGCCATTAGCCTCAAGCATAAAAGCTTTAGGCTTAAGTGATTTTTTTAAATCAAGAACAATACTAATATTTTTCTTATCTTTTATAGCAGTTTTAAGAGAGACTATAGGTATAGAAGAAAAATCTAGTTTTTCTGCTTCCACATTTAGACTAGCATCTGAAATATCTATAATTAAACGATCAGGGTTTCTCAGTGTAGTTAATTTATATTTAACAGATTGACTCAAATCAAACACTAATCGAGTGTGATCTGGAGCCTTCCATACTCTTATATCATCAATTGTTGCCGCGTGAACAGATAACGGAGCTCCCAAAAATAACGAGGCTACTAAAAAATAAATAATCTTGCAGAATTTAGAGGCCAAGCTTATCTCCCTTGCCTAATTCCATATCAGCTATAAGAAAATCACCGATTTTGGTCTGAGAATATATTTTTACGTCTCGACCCTGGTATGTAGCAGTTATACTTATATTTATGTCGGCAGCTGGCATCACACCTAGACCTCGGTCTGGCCACTCTACCAAACAACAACTTCCTTTATGGAAGTAATCTCTAATGCCAATAAAATCTAACTCTTCAGCGGAACCCAATCTATATAAATCAAAATGGTGAATTTTAATAAGGCTTTGGTTGTATGACTCAACCAAGGTATAAGTCGGGCTTTTCACAACACCCTGATAACCAAAGGCATGAAGAAAACCACGACATATAGTCGTTTTTACTGCTCCAAGATCTCCATCAAGATAAATCAAAATGGCCTTTGACTCTGCACCAAATCCATAGGAACATAAACTGGAGCCAAGCAATCTACCAAATTGAACCATCGATTCTTCATTTGGCACAGATTTTAGAAATAAATGTCTCATTTATGTACCGACTGATTCGACTGTTAGCTGAATAAATAGCTTTAATATAATAAAAAATAAAATTTATGTACGAAATTCTACTTGCTAAGAAAATATCTGGCAAAATTATACACCAACTTCAAATAGCCGGTCGAAATGCAACCTAAAATACCACCGATAGATTATATACATCTTGCCAAGCAAATTAAGCTATGGGGTGAGAAATTAGGGTTTCAACAAGTAGCCATTACAGACACTGACTTAAATGGTGCCGGAAAAAAGCTTAATGTATGGCTTGAAAATGACTACCAAGGTGACATGGATTGGATGGGAGCTCATGGCGAAAAACGCTACCACCCAGAGCAGCTTCTACCAGGTACATGCCGCGTTATAACAGTTCGAATGAATTATCTTCCCCAAGATAGCAATATGATCGCTGTATTAAAAGATGATAAAACAGCTTATATATCTCGCTATGCTTTAGGTCGAGACTACCACAAGCTAGTTCGTCAACGTTTAAAAATTCTCAGCAAAAAAATTGAAGCAGTGGCTCCAGGAAAAATAATTCAGCGACCTTATGTGGATAGCGCTCCAGTAATGGAAAAACCTTTAGCAGAAAAATCTGGTCTTGGGTGGATAGGAAAAAATACATTAATTATTAATAGTGACGCAGGTTCATGGTTTTTTCTTGGCGAAATATATACAAGCCTCCCTTTACCAGTAGACCATTCCTCAGAAACAGATCAATGCGGAGAATGCCAGGCATGCCTTAAGGTATGCCCTACAGATGCATTTCCTGAACCATATGTGCTCAATGCAAAACGATGTATTTCATATCTAACAATTGAGCACAAAGGAAGCATTCCAGAAGAGTTCCGAGAACCTATGGGTAATCGCGTATTTGGCTGTGATGACTGCCAGGCTATTTGCCCATGGAACAAGGAACCCAAAACTACAAATGAAAGAGATTTCTCTCCACGACACAATCTAGATAATCGTGAACTTGCTGAATTATTCCTTTGGACGGAAGATGAGTTTTTAGAATATACAGAGGGTTCGCCAATTAGACGCATTGGTTATGAGCGATGGCTGAGAAATTTAGCGATTGGATTGGGTAATGCCGCATCCTCAATAAAAATTATTAAATCTTTGAAAGAAAGAAAAAACTTTCCTTCAGCTCTAGTCCAGGAACATGTTTTTTGGGCTTTAGATCAGCATGAAAACAAAGAAAAAGGGGGAAAACGTCGCCGAAAGATTGTCAACTTAGCACTTAAAAAATAAGCACCTATAGGTCAATGAGTTCGAAAAACTCCTTATAATATTCATCTTTGAGGTTGAGATTAAGTCTCGCCTGGCATGTTAAAAAATAACTTACGATAATGGCTTAATTCCGCAATGGAATCTTTTATATCATCCATAGCCAGGTGCGATCCCTGTTTTTTTAGCCCATTGAGCACTTCTGGCCGCCAACGTTTAGCAACCTCTTTGATGCTGCTGACATCCAAGTTTCGATAATGAAAGAAAGCTTCCAATCTTGGCATTTCGCGAGCTAAAAAACGACGATCTTGGCAAATTGAGTTGCCGCACATGGGGGAAACGCCGGCACCTACAAATTTCTCTAAAAATATAATTGTATCTTGCTCTGCTTCTTCAACAGAGATATTACTGCTTCGAACTCGCTCTGCTAATCCAGAACGATTATGTTGTCGCGTATTCCATTCATCCATGCTATCAAGTATTTCATTTTCTTGATTTATAGCAAAAATAGGGCCTTCAGCAATAATATTAAGGTCCTTGTCGGTAACAATAGTGGCAATCTCAATGATTGCATCGTTAATAGTATCTAGCCCTGTCATTTCAAGGTCTATCCAGACAAGATTCAATGGATCTTTTTTTACTTTATCAAATACAGCACTATTCATTAAAATTTACACCATTTATTAGGTTTAATAATAATTTAAACATACACCGCATTTTTAAAATTGCTAGCTATGAATCAATAATAATCCACTCTTTAAAAATGCAGGTCAGAATACACGTTTATGTCGCTATAAACCTATATGCTATATCCTTAGATGCTAGCAAGCCAGCAATGATGCTATTATCGGCTTTCAGATTATTAAAAATTTTGAGACAAATTGAGAGCAGGAAGGAAGAATTTTGACAAAGCGTCAACTAACGAAACAACAACGCAGACGCATTGAGCAGAATCAGGTGGATGCGAACACCGAAATTATTTCGCAACAAGAGGGCAGCGGAGAAAAAGACCGTGACAATATTAGTCTAGAAAAATATGGAGTAGTCATTGCTAGCTATGGCTCACAAGTTGATGTTGAAGCGACAGATGGCTCTGGACAGTTTGTTCGGCGATGCCACCTAAGAGCCAATTTACCTACAATTGTCTCTGGCGATAAAATTACATGGAAAGATCATGGGACTCATGGGGTAGTTATCGCACAACACCCTAGAGACTCGGAACTCTGTCGGCCCGATAATAGAGGAAAACTCCGACCAGTGGCAGCTAACATTGATAGGATCGCGATTATCATAGCTCCTTATCCTGAAGCACACTCAAACCTTATTGACCGATATTTAGTTGCATCAGAGCATCAAGCCATACAGCCCTTAATTGTTCTAAATAAAGCTGACTTGATAGGAAAAGAAAATACCGAACACCTTGCCTCTTTAGCCAAAAGTTATAACGCTTTGGGTTATGATTATTTTTTAGTTTCTGCCACAAGCGGTAGTGGCATAAAGAAGTTTGAGGCCTATCTAAACAATCACACCAGCGTATTTGTAGGTCAATCTGGTGTAGGTAAATCCTCTTTACTTAATAGGCTGTCGCCAGAAATTAACGTAACCGTGGGTGGTCTATCAAAATCAAAAGAAAAGGGTACGCATACAACAACCACCTCTCGACTATTTCATCTCCCAAACGGAGGCGATGTAATAGATTCACCTGGAATAAGAGAGTTTGGATTATGGCACCTAAAACCCCAATCAATTGCGGAAGGCTTTATAGAATTTTCAGATTTTCTTGGAAGATGCAAGTTTCGCAATTGCCAGCATCAACATGAACCTGGATGTGCATTAGCAGAAGCGATAGAGACGGGGAAAATCCAGCGCAAAAGATTTGAGAGTTATATACATATGGTCAATGGCCTCAATGAAGATTAATCAAATCCCATATATGGCATAGATCTTATAGAGTGATACAATCTTATTCTGCATTTAAATAAAATAGAGCGCCGACATGTCACAAACACACAACTTAATAGAGCCAGAATCTTTAAGTGAGCAACTTGATGAATCTAACCTCCTGATTGTAGATTTATGTAACGATGCTCTTTATAGCCGCATGCACATCCCTGGGGCTGTCCATCTTTCCCCAAAAGATCTTATGGCTGGGTCTCTTCCTACCCCAAACAAACTGCCGTCAGTAGCCCAAATTTCAACCATGATTGGAGGTCTTGGCCTAACTGAAGAAAAGCATGTGATTGCATATGATGATGAGGGAGGCGGCTGGGCTGGAAGATTTCTCTGGACTCTTGATGTAATAGGGCACAAAAATTGGTCATATTTAAATGGCGGACTAATCGCATGGCATAACGAAGGTCATCTCACCACTACTGAGGTTCCTGATATTAAGGCAGCTAGGCGTGATGTTGTTATTGATCGCTCCCCTATCGTCGACATCAAAGAGATCATGGGTTCCTTAGAAAATAGAGATTTACAAATTTGGGATGCCAGGAGTGAAGCTGAGTATATTGGTGCAACATTGTACGCTGACAAAGGTGGACATATTCCAGGAGCAATCAACTGCGATTGGACTAGTATGATGGACTTTAAGCGAAATCAACGTATTCATAGCGATGCATTAGCAAGACTTGAAGATTTAGGTATTTCATCAAAAAAACCAACTATCACGCATTGCCAATCACATCATCGCTCTGGTTTCACATACATGCTTGGGAGAATATTAGGATTTGAGAACATACGAGCTTATGATGGTTCATGGGCTGAATGGGGCAACCACCCCGACACTCCTGTAGATACATAAAAAATATGAGCAACTTATACTCAGAACTTTTTGCTGCACTCCAGCGACTGCTGCCCCATCATGCGCTATCTCGAGCTGGTTCGTTGCTGGCTGAAGCCAGAAGCCCTTGGTTAAAGAATCTATTAATCAATCTATTCATCAAGACCTTTGACATCAACCTAGAGGAAGCGAATTCAAGGTTTCCCGCAGACTATCAAAACTTTAATGCTTTTTTTACCCGGGCACTAAAAAAAGATGCTAGGCCAATTGACAGTAATGATGGCGTCATCGTTTGTCCTGCTGACGGCACTGTTAGCCAGATTGGAGCTATTAAGGAAGGGGAAATTTTTCAG
>JBLHWD010000011.1:0-11703 GCA_047628995.1 Saprospiraceae bacterium
AGGCGCTTGCTGCACTTAATGGGTAGATAATTTTTAAGCGACTCTCTTTCCCAGTCCTTATCTGCAAGTAGCTTCCAGGCATGTTCTGTTTCTAATATTTTTGATTCTTGGTTAAGAGTATTGCTGATTAGTTTCGTGTTAACTTTTACATCAAAAAGGCCGGTTATGCTGACCATGCTCCATAAGGTATGATCACCTATCTCAGGCTCTAATATTGCCTCGTCACCGTTATCTTCATATGTAATAGAGAGAGCATCATAGTCAGTAAGAATTTTTTCTATCCGTGGTGATGCAGCTCTTGTAGTAGGTATTGTCAGCTGAAGCCAGGGCATTATATTTCCTGTCGATAGTATGAAGAAGAATATTTTACATTTTACAAAATTTATTCAGCCGAAAATACTAGGGAGGGCATATTAGGATTGACCCTAAAGGCCTAGCTTTTTTTCTAAATAATGTATATTGACGCTCCCTTTACGAAATTCGATGTCAGAGGTCAAATCTTGCTGAAGTTCGATGTTGGTTTTTATGCCTTCAATATGAAGCTCATCTAGCGCACTTGCCATGCGAGAGAGCGCGGCATTTCTATTTTTCCCGAAGGTAATTATTTTTCCTATAAGTGAGTCATAGTAGGGAGGAACGGTGTAGCCTGCATAAATATGTGAATCTACTCTTACACCATTCCCACCAGGCGCATGATAGGCAGTAATTTTTCCGGGGCTAGGCATAAATGTGGATGAGTCTTCGGCATTAATTCGGCATTCAAAAGCATGCCCAAAAATTTTGACATCTTCTTGATTTATGCTCAGTTTTTCCCCTCCAGCAATTAATAGCTGCTCTTTAACAATGTCCACGCCCGTAATCATTTCTGTCACAGGGTGCTCTACTTGAACACGCGTATTCATTTCAATAAAAAAGAATTTCCCATCCTCATAGAGGAATTCAAATGTACCGGCTCCTCGATAACCAATCTTCAGGCAGGCATCAACGCAAGCATTCAGGACATCATTGCGTGCGGCTTCAGGAATATTTGGTGCAGGAGCTTCTTCTAAAACTTTTTGATGGCGACGCTGCAAAGAGCAGTCTCGGTCACCTAAATGAACAGCGTTGCCTTGCCCGTCAGCAAGCACTTGTACTTCGACGTGGCGCGGGTTTTCTAAAAATTTCTCCATATAAACTGTAGCATCACCAAAAGCAGCTTGAGCTTCTGCTTTGGTAAGTTGTATTGCACTAAGCAGCTCACTCTCGCTACGAACCACCCGCATACCTCTGCCCCCGCCCCCGGCAGCAGCTTTTATGATAACGGGATAACCGACTTCAATTCCAATTTTTTTACTGAGGTAAGCATCATTGGTTAGCGGGCCATTGGAGCCAGGCACAGTAGGGACACCAGCTTTCTTCATAGTTTTTATAGCGGCAACCTTATCTCCCATAGTGCGAATTACTGCAGCAGTCGGCCCAATAAAGATGAAGCCACTTTTCTCGACTTGCTCAGCAAAATCAGGATTTTCAGCAAGAAATCCATAGCCAGGGTGCACTGCCTGGGCATTAGAAATCTCCATAGCGCTAATAATAGCTGGCACATTGAGGTAGCTATGCATTGATGAATTTGGACCAATACAAATAGACTCATCTGCGAGTAAAACATGCTTGAGATTAGCGTCAGCCTTTGAGTGGACTGCAACAGTTTTTATGCCAAGCTCTTTACATGATCTAAGAATTCGCAGCGCGATTTCTCCGCGATTGGCAATAAGCACTTTTTCCAGCATAGCCTTTATTCCTGTCCTTTGCGGTTTAAATGATGGTGATCATTGGTTGGTCGAATTCAACTGGTTCACCATCTTTGGCGAGAATTTCTCCAATAATCCCAGCTTTGTCAGCTTCAATTTGGTTCATCATTTTCATAGCTTCGATAATGCAGAGTATATCGCCGATCTTTACATGCTGGCCTTCTTCCGCAAATACCTTTTCCCCTGGCGCTGACGATCTGTAGAAAGTACCAACCATAGGGGATTTCACAATATGTCCTTGAGTTTTTAGTACAGCGGGTTCTTCGCTGGATATAATCTCTGGGTTAGTTGATGTAGGTACCATTGCAGATATGGGAATGCTTGGTTGCGTAAAAGAAACTTGACCGCCTCGGCTGATGCGAATAGATTCTTCTGACTCTTTGATTTCTAGCTCACTAATATCGGAGTCTTCTATTAGTTCTATCAATTTTTTTATCTTTCGAATGTCCATCTGCGTTTACTCCAAATGGGGAGGTTATTATTAATGGCCTAGTTCTACTAGAGCCGCATCTAATGCTAGTTCATAACTAAGGCTGCCAAAGCCACAAATGACGCCTGCTGCTATGTCAGAAAAATAGGATGAATGTCTGAATTCTTCGCGCCCATGTATATTAGACAAATGGACCTCAATAAAAGGGATATTGACTCCAAGCAATGCATCCCGTAGTGCAATACTGGTGTGCGTGAAGGCCGCAGGGTTAAAGATAATGAACGTTGCCCCTTCAGTCTTTGCGTCATGTATGCGCTCTATTAAACTGTGTTCTGAATTGCTTTGGAAGGTCAACAGTTTATGTCCTTTGGATTTACAGGTACCTAAAAGACCCTTGTTAATATCATCAAGATTTTTGTTTCCGTAGAGGTTGGGCTCGCGGGTTCCTAGTAAGTTTAAGTTGGGACCGTGAAGTACTAGTATAGTAGCCATTTTTTGCCTGTTGAGATTATTAAAGAAGCATGTCGATGTCAGCTTTATCTCTTACCAGCTAGAAGTCTGCATTAAAATTTATAAACTGTCCAATATTTTAGATTTTTGGCTCATATAGCTACAATCTTAAGTAAAATGACAGATCTTTAGGGATATTATTTAATCAAATATTGGAATTTCACTTATTATGTCCCATCTTATGGGAAGATAGATGCAGAATTGTGGTAATTGTATGATATTTAATGAAAGATGCTAAACTTTTATCTAATCTTCGTCGATAAAGCATCAATTGTACGGCTAGTTGTTAAAATTTGCGGAAGAATAATCGGAATAGTCCTTCCTGCAGGATAAAATAGGTAGAGTGGGACGCCGCTACGATTATGGGTATTCAATAATTCAGTGATGCTTTGGTCATAACTGGTCCAGTCCCCCTTTAGATAAACAATATTTTGTTTTTCCAGGGTAGTTAAAAAACTTTCTGAATCTAACACTATTTTTTCGTTAACCAAGCAGGTGATGCACCAGTCCGCTGTCAAGTTAACAAAAACGGAAGTTTCTTCTCTTAATAGTGCACTAAGTAAGTCTTTTGAGTAAGGCCTCCATACGTCTTTAGCTTTTTTACTTGAGTCGGCAACGTTCCATAAGGGCAAAAGAGCAGCGAGCAGAAAAGATGCTATAGCGACCAAGCGTATTACTCTGGTTCTGTTAATTTTTAGTAGCCAAATTCCGAACAACATAAAAACGATGCTAGCCAAAACGGCAGACAGAGTATCGCTGTTGGTTTGTCTCCCAAGAACCCAAAGTAACCAGACAGACGTTATGTAAAGTGGAAAGGCCAAAAACTGCTTGAAATGATCCATCCATAATCCTGGCTTGGGAAGTTTTTTTGATAGGCTAGGCAAGAAGGTGATAAGAAGGACAGGAAATGCCATACCAAAACCCAAAGAAATGAAAGTGCTTAACGCGACCCAAATTGGCTGTGTCAATGCAAAGCCAAGTGCGGTTCCCATAAAAGGTGCAGTGCAGGGACTGGCAACCACTGTCGCTAACAGTCCGACCATAAAAGTAGAGGTTAAGCTCTCCCCTTCCGTGGTCGTCTGACCCCAGTTCATTATGCTACCACCCAACGTTAACCACCCAGAAAAACTGAGCCCCATAAGTACAAACAAATAGATGAGAAGCCCTACAAAAATAGGAGACTGTAGTTGAAACCCCCAGCCTATACTTTCTCCAGCGCTACGCAAGATTAGCAATAGTGACCCAATAGCCGCAAAGCTTAATATGACCCCGAAAGCATAAGCAGCCCCATGCAGATATTTTCTATTAGATTTACAGCTAGAGTTTATTCTGGCTAGACTCAGCACTTTAATGGAGAGAATTGGAAACACGCAGGGCATGAGATTAAGGATTAATCCACCTAAAAAAGCGAGTGCTAGCATAATAAGAAGGGAGTTAAGGCTGACCTCGTCAATGACAGCAGAATCGCTTGTCTCCTTGAGGGTATCAGCTGAAAAATCCTGATGGGGGGCCTCTGTAATTAAAGGCGCAGTGTCATTATCAGTTAAGGAGATAATTTGGCGCCTGATCGGATAACAGAGGCCAGCATCAGCGCAACCTTGCGACTCGATAATAGTTATTTCCTTAAGATTACTTAAGGGAATAGAAAACTTTGTTTGTTGGTAATGTACTATTAGATTTTTTTCGTAATAGTCGTCGTAAATAGATTTACCAGCTTCATAAACTGGTTGAATATTTAATGAAATATTATCTGAGTCATAAAAATTGAAACGGTCTTGAAATAAATAGTAGCCTGGTGATATATTCCAATTCAGAATCAACTGATCATCTTGAATAGCCGCACTAAGCTGAAAGGCTTGCTCTACAGATAAAAACTCATTGCTTTGAGAGGCATAGGACTTGTTGTAGCTGACGCCGCTGTTAAAAAGGGGTCCATCAGAGTCGGCGAACAAAGCATTTGTCGCAAACAGAAAACAACAAATAAGAATGTGTAAGAGTTTTGTTTTCATTTTTTCACTCAATAAACCAGCTCATGCTTAAAGAATTTAGGCTGATAGTTTACAATCCTCCGTGATGGTTTACTTGTTATTTCGCACAAATAAGATATTGGATGGCAAGTTAGTGTTTAATAGTATTCGATACGATAGTTTATAGCTGGACGCGGAGACAACAAACAACTTATATTTTTAAAGGAGTTTTATAAAGCATGGGTAGATTTTTTTCAGGAAAAAATTTAAGTGTTTTTATGCTATTAGTTTTTGTGCAGTCAACTTCTATGGCCTGCCAGGTGGTAGACAAGTCCAGTAGTAATATTATTGGTGGGAACCAAATACAGCAACATGATTGCATCCAAAGCGATGCTAAAAAAGTAACAGTCAGTGATGGATATATTCGCCAAATGCCGCCGGGACAGACAGTAACAGCAATGTTTATGACATTGAAAAATACAACAGACAAAGTATGCCGGTTAGTAGGTGCATCCGTAAGCATTGCTGAAAGAGTCGAGCTTCATTCTCATTTTCATGAGAACGGAGTTATGTCGATGAGACCTGTTGACGGGGTAGATTTAGCGGTAGGAAAGAAGGTAACTTTTGAGCCTGGCGGGAATCATTTAATGTTATTTGGATTAGATCATGAGCTGACTGAAAACGAACAGCATGATGTAACGCTAATTTTTGATGAGTGCCCAGATGTAACGTATAGCACGAGCGTAAAGAGTGTACTGCATCACTTGAACCATCATTGAGTAAAACTAGAAATTTCAGGCTAGTAGTGAAGATAATATTTTAGGGTATTGATCTTTATTTAGCCTGGGTCCTTGCTGGCTTACTACATAAGATGCTGCTAGGGATGAAAAAACTCCTGCTTGTTTATAACTGTGTCCATGTGTAATAGCATACAAAAAGGCGCCAGCGAATATATCTCCTGCTCCATTTGTATTAATAGCAGTTGCTGGATGGGCTTCAATGATGTGTTGATCTTTGCCGTCAAATATTATTGCTCCCTTATCCCCAAGTGTCACTGCATAGGTAGATGAAGATTCCTTTAGGAGTTCCAAGGCGTTCTTTAATTCAGTGCTTTCTGTCCAGCTAAGCGCCTCCGCTTCGTTGCAAAATAGGAGATCTATTTTGTTACCTATCATTTCTTTTAGTCCAGACCTAAAAAAGGCAACCATTGCTGGATCTGACAAAGTAAGCGCAACTTTAACCTGGCATTCCTCTGCAATTTCTCGTGCTCGAATTGCTGCCGTACGACCAGTTTCTGATGAGACGAGATAACCTTCAATATATAAGTATTCAGACTGACTGACTGCTGTTGGGTCAAGGTTTTCAATAGAGAAATTTTCACTTACTCCCAGATGAGTACTCATAGAGCGCTCAGCATCTGGGGTAATAAAAACCAAACATTTTCCTGTATGGCCCTTCGCTAAGGCGCTGGTTAAATTGAATTCAACTCCAGCATTTGACAGATCATCGAGGTAAAATTTTCCATCATCATCATCTGCTACCTTGCATGAATAGAAAGCACTGCCACCAAAAGCGCTAACAGCAATAATACTATTAGCAGCTGATCCGCCACTAGCCCGATTGGAGTTGACTAGCTGATCTTTTAAATAATGAGTAATCTCTTGTTGGCGTTCTTCGCCTACAAGAGTCATTAAGCCCTTTCCCACCTGTAAATATTCTAGGTCTGCATCTGTTGTTTGTATTTCGGTGTCTACGAGTGCTGCACCGATGCCATAAACATTATATTTGGACATATTCATTAAGTTCTTTTATTGTAAATTATGTTGTTATTATTATGTGCCCGATAGTCTGGTTAGTCAGCATTTTTATTTTGTAAGTAAAATTAATTTGAAGCTTGAGTTTACAGCCATGAGCTTTGTTTTAAATAATTTCTCAGTATATCTTTCCAACGGAATAAAGCGATTAACGACAAATAACGCCATCCCTTTTGACTTTAAGTGCTCATAGCAGCTGAGTACAAATTTTTGAGATAGCTGGCTATCAGTGTAAAAGCCTTTGTGAAAAGGGGGGTTGCAAATTATAGCATCAAACGATTTTTTGATATTTCGGGCGCAATCATCAGCTGCTACTATGCCGTTAATTCTAAACGTAGAAAAATTTTTTGAACAAGCGAAAATTGCTGCTGCATTATTATCAGTGGCGATAATTTTTGCCTTAGTGACCCGGCTAGCACGTATCGATAGATAACCATATCCGCAACCAAGATCTAAAATTTCTAAAGGGTCTTTATCAAACAAACTTAAAAATTCTGGGAGAAAATCTCCTAAATATGCACTACCTTCATCGACTTTATCCCATCCAAAAACACCTGGTTTAGTGGCTATTTTTTCACCGAACAAAGAACTACGTGTACTGAGGTACGCATAGTTCTTGTCGTCAATTTCAATTTTTGGGGAGGCACTCTTTTTTTCACTTAGTCTCTGAATAGCCGCTAAGTAGACGAGACCATTTTTTTTTATTTTTACTGGCGCGCCAAAGTGCTCAGACGCCTTCTCAGCATAGGTCTTAATTCCATCACTTTTTGCACCACTAATTATGAGGCTGCCATAAGTAGTTAGTAATCTGTATGAATTTTTTATAATGTAGTGAGTTAAAGCCTTTTCTTTAGATACTCGAAACAAAATTTGAGTAAAGCTGTTATCAGGAAAAATTGATAAATCAAAATCACTAAAAAAAACGTTGAGCCCGAGGGCCTGTGATTGTTCGAAAATATCGTACCGATTAGTTACAAGGGTTGTCTGGTTGCGAGGTAAATTTTTTAAATTAAAGTGCCTAACATTTTCGTCAGCAATTACTAGTTGAGAGGCCCCCACATTTTTGGTTTTATCCAACAGCAAACTAAAGCATGGGTCTTGTATTTCCCCATCATGTGTAAATTTGTTGGTCATGAGGCACGTGCTCTTAAATTTTTTAAATGTTATATGCTGGACTAAAATAGATCAAAGTTAGCTCCTTAAGCTGATAATTTCCCAGCCACGAAGCAAGGCTTCTTCTTTTAGTTTTGGGCAGGGATCCACAGCTATCGCACGTCCGACGGCTTTTAGAAGGGGCAGGTCGTTAATTGAGTCACTATAAAAACTGCTCTCTTCAAGGATAAAATCTGATGTATCTAGCCAGCTATTTAGTCGCACAATCTTGCCTTCTTGAAAGCTAGGTGTTCCAGACACCTGACCAGTAAATCTGTCATTACGCTCTTCGAGTTCAGTGGCAATAAGGTTCTCAATACCTAATTTTTTACATATAGGCTCTACAATAAACCTATTCGTTGAGGTGATGACCATCAATGTGTCTTCTTTTTGCCGATGTTCTTTTAATAATATATCTGCTTTTGGGAGCCACATGGGCTCAATGACTTCTTGCATGAATTCTCTATGTAAAGTTTCGAGATCAGTTTTAGATAATAATGCCAATGGGGCTAACGAAAATTTTAAATAGGCTAAAATGTCTAATTTTCCAAGTTGGTAATCTCTATAAAATCGATCGTTCTCTCGTTTAAAATGAGCAGAATCTACAATTTTTTTTGTTGTCAGGAATTCCCCCCAGCTATAGTCACTGTCGCCAGCAATTAGAGTGTCATCTAGGTCGAATAAAATTAAAGCCATTATTAGGGAATCCACAAAACAAATAATTACAGTATAGCTTAACCAGAGATAGGGCTGTTCTCAATAGGGTATTTAATGTAAATTGCTAGTAATAAGCTGGTTAACTAATTAAAAAAACTGGATGTTTGGAGCGCCTAAAAGCTTCATAAGTTTCTGGTTGAGAGTTTTTACTGTGGTTGATAAAGACGGATTTCGTTCGAATGTAGGAATCATAATCTCTGATGGTATCGGCAGGTTGCTTTGGGCTAAACGCATTAAGCAAGACGCTTGGCAGTTTCCTCAGGGCGGAATTGATGATGGAGAGGAGCTGGAGTCTGCACTTTACCGCGAGCTACATGAGGAAGTAGGCCTTGAGGCCAGTGATGTCAAAATCCTTGCTTGCACAAAGGGGTGGCTTCGATATCGCCTACCTGAAGCGATGCAGCGAAAAAATTCAAAACCTCATTTTGTTGGACAAAAGCAAAAATGGTTCCTACTTAGACTTTTAGGGGATGACAGTAAAATAACCCTAGATTGTACTTCACACCCTGAGTTTGATAATTGGGCTTGGGTAAATTATTGGTATCCTATCAATCAAGTTGTTCATTTTAAAAGAAGCGTATATCTTGCTGCCATGAAAGAGTTTGCCCCGTTACAATGTGATCTTGAGAAGAGGGCTGAATCTAATTTAGGAGTGAAAGAATAGCTATGTCTACGCTCGAATCACTACGAAAAATAGTTCAACAAGCTAATGCAGCTAAAAATTTTAGTGAGGTTCTTAGTGTAATTGTGCGTCAAGTTAAGAGCACTATGGATACAGCTGTCTGCTCCATATACCTCTACAACTTAAAAGATGACAGTTATGTTCTTATGGCAACTGATGGACTTAATCCAGATGCTGCACGCAAAGTTAAGCTACCTTCTGGTGAGGGACTAGTTGGCTTGGTAGCCTCTCGTGCAGAGCCAATTAACCTTGAGGAAGCTTCTGCTCATCCTAGATTTTCGGCTGTCCCTGAAACAAATGAACAATTATTCCATTCTTTCCTTGGCTCACCAATTATTCATCAACGAAAAGTTCTTGGTGTTTTAGTTGTGCAGGATGAAGCTCCTCGTAGATATGATGAAAGTGAAGAGTCATTTCTTGTGACGGTTGCCGCTCAGTTGGCTGGAGTGATCGCTCATGCGAATGTTATAGGTGAGCTGGATCGTTCCATTTATCCCCAAGACATACCTATCAATGAGAGAGTTTATTCTGGTGTGGCAAGTGCCCCAGGAGTCGCAATTGGTACTGTTGTGGCAATGAACTCACACACTGACCTAAAGGCTATTCCTCTAAAAAAGATAACAGATGTAGATGCGGAGCTTGTTCGATTTCGGAAGGCGATGAGTTTAGTTAAAAGCGATATGCGTGCTTTAGATAAAAGCATGGTAGGAATACTCAGCGATCAAGAGAGAGCTTTGTTTGATGCCTATGTGTGTATGTTAGATGATCAGGCTTTAGGTGGAGAGGTTATTGTTTTAATCAACGAGCACAGCCTTAGCGCTCAAAGTGCTTGGGCTCAAGTAGTTTTAAGTCATATTGATAAATTTAAGTGTATGACAGATTCGTATTTGCGCGAAAGAGCCACCGACCTCGAGGATTTAGGTCGAAGAGTTCTTGTATATCTTCAGACAGCTGAACCTAAATGCGAGACATTTCCTGATAATATAGTGCTTGTAGGTGAAGATTTATCAGCTGCTTCCTTTGCTAGCGTACCTATAGAAAAAATTGTTGCCATAGCATCTGTCAAAGGTTCTCGTAACTCCCACTTAGCGATTCTTGGTCGTGCTATCGGAATACCTACAGTTATGGGTGTAGTAAATTTACCTTGGGGTGGTCTTGATGGCGAAGAGGTCATTGTTGATGGGCATAATGGGCATGTTATTTCATCCCCAAGTACTGCGCTACGAAAAACTTATGAAGAGCAAATCTTAGAAGAGAACCTTTTAGCTGCTGATCTTGAAAAACTTTCAGATGAGCCTTGTGAGACCTCTGACGGACATAAAGTTTCCCTATGGGTAAATACGGGCTTGAGAATTGATTCAATGTTGTCGTTAGATCGAGGCGCTGAGGGGGTTGGGCTTTATCGTAGTGAAATCCCATTCTTGATGTTAGACCGCTTTCCGTCTGAAGAAGAGCAACGTAAGTTTTATCGTGAGCAGCTAGAAATGTTTTCTCCAAGACCAGTCACTATGAGGACCTTGGACATTGGGGGGGATAAGGACTTGCCCTATTTTCCTATCGAAGAGGAGAACCCGTTTCTTGGCTGGCGAGGTATCAGAGTTTGTCTCGATCATCCAGAAATTTTCTTGGTGCAACTAAGGGCTATGATGAAGGCTAGTTTGGGGCTAAATAACCTGAGCATACTGCTGCCCATGATTTCCAGTTTATCTGAATTAGAGAGTTCATTGAAATTAATTGATCAAGTATACAATGAGCTTACAAAAGAAGAGGGGTTCGCTTTACAAAGACCGTGGGTCGGAGCAATGATTGAGGTACCGGCTGCCGTTTACCAGATCCGTGAGTTTGCTCGTAAGGTTGATTTTCTCTCTGTGGGAACCAATGACCTGACGCAGTATTTATTAGCAGTTGATCGAAACAACCCAAGGGTGGCTGATCTTTATGATGCCTGTCATCCAAGCGTGCTAAGAGCACTCAGAGCTATTGCTGATGGAGCAAAAAATGAGCACACCCCTATAAGCGTATGTGGAGAGATGGCAGGTGACCCTATCGGAGCCGTATTGCTTATGGCTATAGGCTTTCCCGTGCTTTCAATGAGCGCTACTGGGCTCTTAAAAGTGAAGGCTGTTTTGCGTCAGATTAGCTTGATTGAGGCGCAGCATCTACTCGAGGATGTACTGCTGATGCCAGATGCTGAATCTGTTAGAGGCTATATGGAGAAAGCACTAAAAAGTCCCGAGACTCCAGGTCTTTTTAGTCGCAAGACTTTTCGTTAGTTACTTTAAAATTGTTATCATTGCTAGATAAGTTAATTATAGAGTATTTGTATTTTACCGGAGATACTGAACAGTAGTATTATCACTGTAACTACCTTCACTTAAAGTTATTGCATGCTAATTTATCCAGAAATTGATCCCGTCATTTTATCCCTTGGCCCATTAAAGATTTATTGGTATGGGTTAATGTACTTGCTTGGTTTTTTTGCAGCTTGGAGAGTTGCACTTTTTCGCAGTAAATCGAATTGGTCACCTATTTGCGAAGCTCAAATAGAAGATCTGATCATATATAGTGCTTTCGGAGTCATAGTCGGCGGCCGTTTTGGGTATGTTATTTTTTATAATTTTGATCAATGGCTTTTAGATCCGCT